>JADGBZ010000012.1 GCA_015231175.1 Magnetococcales bacterium
TGTTCCAATTCGGTGGCCCTGATTGGCAAACCTTTGGAGAGTGAGATTTCCAAAGGGTTGGGGAGGCCGGTCCGACTGGCCAACGACGCCGATTGTTTCGCCCTGTCGGAGGCGGTCGATGGGGCGGGCGCCGGGCAACATTCGGTATTCGGGGTTATTCTGGGGACCGGGGCGGGAAGTGGGCTGGTGGTGGCCGGACGGCCTGTGCAAGGCCCGAACGGGGTGGCCGGGGAGTAATAACAAAGGTTTTTATATCCAGGCTTTTCTCGAAAGGGCGCTGAATAGTTACAGATCATTGACCGAACGTGCGGGACTGATACGGCAACGATTTCCGGGTGTGGTGCGGCCCCCGGTGGGACAATTTACCGGGTGAAACCGGTGATCGAGGGGATGAACCTCTGACGGGGTAGCCGAACTGACCGGGCAGGGTGGATTGTTCCTCTAGCGTGGGGTACAGTTGCCCCATCATTCACCGTCTTGGGGTCACGCCATGTCCACGCAAACCATCGTCCTCATCGTCCTCATCACTGTGCCGGTGTTGCTCGTTCTTTACGTGATCGTGCTCTACAACGGTCTGGTCGGCCTGAAAAACCGCATCAAGAACGGCTATGCCCAGATCGATGTGCAGCTCAAGCGACGTTTTGATCTGATTCCCAACCTGGTAGAGACCGCCAAGGCTTACATGGCCCACGAGCGCGACACCCTGGAGGCAGTGATCAAAGCCCGCAACCAGGCCGTCTCCGCCGCCGGCGCCGCCATGCAGGCCCCGGGCGATCCCCAGGCTATGGGGGCGCTCTCTGCCGCCGAAGCCTCTCTCGCCAGCGGCATGAAGGGCTTTTTCGCTCTGGCGGAAAACTACCCAGACCTCAAGGCCAACCAGAATATGAGCCAACTCTCCGAGGAATTGGTCACGACCGAGAACAAGGTTGCCTTCGCCCGGCAGGCCTACAACGACGCGGTGATGCACTACAACACCGCGCGGGAGTCGTTTCCCGCCAACCTGCTGGTGGAAAAGTTCGGTTTTCAGGAGGCTGCCCAACTTGAATCCATTGAAGTCCCCGAGGAGAGGAAGGCCGTCAAGGTCTCCTTCTGATTGCTGCCATGGATTTTTTCGATCGTCAACATCGGGCCAGGCGGCGCACCAGAATCCTGATCGCCTACTTTGTGCTGGCCGTCGTCGGCATCATCCTCACCCTGCATGTGGCGATGGTGATGCTGGTGGTGGTGGGAGAGAAAGGGGATCCGGTCGCCTGGAACTGGAAACAGTGGACAACCCTCTTCTGGCAGCCGGAGCAGCTGCTGATGGTGTCCGTGGGAACCTTGGTCGTGATCGCCATTGGCATGCTCTGGCGCATGTGGGAACTGCGCGGGGGTGGCGCGACCGTGGCCGAGGAGTTGGGGGGACGGCTGGTCGATGCCTCTACCCGTGACGCCGACGAGCGCCAACTGCTCCATGTGGTGGAGGAGATGGCCATCGCCTCCGGCACCTCTGTGCCACCGGTCTATGTGCTCGACGAGGAACCGGGAGTCAACGCCTTTGCCGCCGGTTTCGCGGCTGACCAGGCGGTCATCGGGGTGACCCGGGGGGCCCTCGAAGCGTTTCGCAGAAACGAGCTGCAAGGGGTGATTGCCCACGAGTTTTCGCACATTCTGAACGGCGACATGCGTCTCAACATCCGCCTGCTGGGGGTATTGGCAGGCATTACCACCATCGCCTCCATCGGCGAGATGATGATGCGCAACTCTTCCCACTCTCGCGACAAGAAATCGTCAGGGGGTGCTCTGGGTCTGGCGCTCTTCATCAGTGGCTGGATCGGCTATTTTTTTGGCCGCATGATTCAGTCGGCCATCTCCCGGCAGAGGGAGTTTCTGGCCGACGCCTCGGCAGTGCAGTTCACCCGCGATCCCACCACCATCGGCAGTGCCCTGGAGCGTCTGCGCACCTGGGATGCGGGGAGCGCCATGAAGCATCCCAAAACGGGGGATGCGGGTCATTTTCTGTTCGGCGAGGGGGCCACCCGCCTGTTTGGGCTGTTTGATACCCATCCTCCCCTGGAACAACGCATCGAGGCCATTTTCTCCCAGTCGCCAATGAGCCCCTTGCCCCCCACGTCGCAAATCGCACCTCACGACGAACAACCGCATTCCCTGGCTGCGCAAGCGACCAGGGAGGGAACGTCACAGATCGCGTCCCATCGCGAACAGCCGCAACAAAGGGGCAGGATGGCCGCTTCTGTGGCGGGAAGCGGTGCCCCTGCCCACCTGGCGGCGATGGCCATCATGGTCCACCCACGGCAACAGTCGATAGCGGTCGACGTGGAGGGGCTGATGGCCTCCATCGGCACCCTGGACACGGCGCAAGTGGACTTTGCCCGTTGGTTGAAGGAGACCATCCCCGAAACCCTGGTAATGGCCCTGCGACAGCCCCAGCAGGCCCAAGCAATGGCCTGCGCCCTGTTGCTGGACAATGATGCCACAGTGCGAGGGCGCCAGTTGGTGTTGCTGGCCGAGTCAGGGGAGCCCGGCCTGGCTGACATCACCCTGGGGCTGTGGGGGCAGCTTCGGCAGATGCCAGGGGAGGTGCGACTGACGTTGGTGCAGCTCATGCCACAGGCGCTCAAAGCCCTTGACGCGGCATCACGCCAGCGGCTGTGGCAGAGTGTGCAGGCATTGATTCAGACGGATGGGCGGGTCACCCTGTTCGAGGCGGTTCTCTCTCATGTACTGGAGCGGGTGTTGCAACCGGAGCGGCCATCCTCGGCGGGTCGGGCGCGACCGAAGGATCTGTCACGGGTGCTGGCGGCGTTGGCGCGGGCGGGATCTGTGGAGCCGGCTGCCCAGGAGGCGGCCTTTGCTGCCGGGGCGGCCCTGCTGCCGATGGTGGCGACCGAAGAGATGCCCGAGCCGGTGGCCACGGAGCAGGTCATTCACTCTCTACAACGATTGGCCACCCAGACGCCGCAGCTCAAGCGGGAGTTGGCCAGGGCGTGCATAACCACGGTGGCGGCTGATGGCCATCTGACGGCGGGCGAGGCGGAGTTGTTGCGTACGGTGCTGGCCCTGCTCGGGTGCCCCATGCCGCCTCCTGCCGCCCCATAACCGGGATCAGAATTTTTTTCCCGGTACGTTGGGTTTGAACCCGGCCACGCGCCGCAACCGCAAACTCTCGGTGGCATCGAGGGAGCGCCACCTGCCGACAGGCAACTCCCCCATCTGCACGCCCCCGTAGGCGATCCGCATCAGGCGGGACACATCCATGGCGAGTGTGGCGAAGATGCGCCGGATCAGGTGATTGCGACCTTCACGCAGAGTCAGAGTCAGCCAACTGTTGGCCCCTCCGGTATGATCCAGGGTGATCTCCAAGGGGCCGGTGGGTCCATCGTCCAGTTCGACCCCTCTGCGCAATTGCGCTAACGATTGCGGACTCACCCTGCCGTGGACGCGCACCCGATAAACCCGTTCCACGGCCTGCCGGGGATGCATCAGGCGATGGGCAAGCAGGCCATCGTTGGTCAACAGGATCATCCCTTCCGAGAGGTAGTCCAATCGCCCCACCGTCACCAGCCGTGGTGCGTCTGGGCCGAGCAGATCAAATACCGTAGAGCGACCTTCGGGATCATGCCGGGTACACATCACCCCGGGCGGCTTGTTCAGGACCAGGAGCAACCGTTCCAGGCGTCCCCGTTGCACCGGTTGTCCATCCAGGGCTACCACATCTCCGGGCAGCACGCGCACACCCTGCTGGGTCACCACTTCCCCATTGATGGCGACCCGGCCACTCTGGATCCATGTCTCCCCTTCGCGGCGCGAGCACAGGCCCGCCTCGGCCAGCCATTTTTGCAGGCGCGTCCCCGGCGACTCATCCATGGAAGCGACTCCTGCCCAACGGCAGGCCCAGGGTATCCATCACCTGGCGCATGATTTTCTCGGCCCGGGCCCGGGCCTGTCCGGCGCCCTGTTCCAGGAGATGTTCCAATTCGCCCCGGTCGTCGATCAACTTTTGGTAACGCTGCTGAATCGGCTCCAGCTGCGCAATGACTGCTTCGGCGGTTTCCACCTTCAACTTGCCGTAGAGGTTGTGACTGAAATGGTCCAAGGCCGCTGCACGGGTTTGTCCGGTGGCCACACACCACAAATCCAGAAGATTGGTCACACCAGGTTGTCCAGCCTCGTCAAAGCGAATGGATGCGGTGCTGTCGGTCACGGCCTTTTTAAATTTTTTTAAAATCTCCTTGGGTGCATCCAGAATCATCACCCGAGCCAGCTCCGATTCAGCGCTTTTGGACATTTTTTTGGTCGGATCCTGGAGATCCTTGACCCGCGCCCCCTCCTCCGCGATCAGCGGTTCCGGAACCTGGAAAACCTCGCCATAAAGATTGTTGAAGCGCAAGGCTACATCCCGGGTCAGTTCCAGATGTTGCTTTTGATCCTCGCCCACAGGCACCTTGTGGGTACCATACAACAGAATGTCTGCGGCCATCAGGACCGGATAGGTAAAGAGGCCGGCATTGACGTTTTGTTTGTGCCGTTGGGCCTTGTCCTTGAATTGGGTCATGCGTTCCAATTCGCCGATCTGGGTAAACGTGGCAAGCAGCCAAGCCAGTTCAGCGTGGGCTGGAACATGGCTTTGGATGAACAGCACGCTGCGTTGTGGATCCAGGCCGCAAGCCAGATAAATCGCGGCTAGTTCCAGGCAGCGCCGGCGCAGTTCGGCGGGATCCTGCCGCACGGTCAGGGCGTGCAGATCGACGATACAAAACAGGCCATCGTAACTCTCCTGCATGGCCACCCAGTGGCGCAGGGCACCAAAATAGTTGCCGATGGTCAACTGGCCCGTGGGCTGCGCCCCGGAAAAAACGATGGGTTGCGCTGTGTTGCTTTCGTTCACGCTAACGTCTCCTTCACGGGTGCATCATGTGTTATCACTAACATAATTATCCGTCAAATGATTGAAAATTAACTTAAAAATATAATTATCTGGCATCAACCCGGTTTTCTATCATAACCGGCAAGATGTTTGTCAAGTGACCAAATCCTTACCCTGGATCGAGGATGCCGTCCACACACTTTCTCCCAATCCTTGATCATAGACAAATCGGTAAAACAAATTTGCTGTAGCCATCCACGGGCTCTCGATAACAGAACACCACATCAGCAATGGCCCGCACAGGCAAAGCATCCAGCATGGCCGCGTTATGGTTGGTCAGAAATACGCACAAACGACGATGTTCCGACAAAAAAATCAATATGTTCTAAAATGGCTTTGGCGCGACTGGGGTGGATGCCATTGTCAAACTCATCCATGACCACCATGCTCCCATCGGGGACCGACAATAAAGCAGCAGCCATAGCCAGTACGCGCAGGGTGCCGTCCGAAAGTTCGCTCACATCAAATTTTTTGCAAGCACCTCCAAATGTTTCACTCAGTTCGAGCATGACATCTTCCCGAGCCGTTTTGATAAAGGAGATGGTTTCAATTTTTTGTTCCGGTAAACTACTGATAAATTTTAATATATTCTCACGATTTTCCTTTTCAATCTTGGTCAAGCCGTCGCCACCCTCTTTGTCTTCACCCCAAAGATGATACAGAACACTGGATATATTTCTGCCATCTCCGATCAAGTTTTTTTCTTTTATGTGACTATACCCACGCATTTTGCCAACAACCAAATCAAGAAACAGTATATTGCTCAAGCAAGAACGAATCGCAGTGTTCGCTTTTAAAATAATATCTCTTGATTTTGGATTTTGCTGCCTGAAGTGCCATGGACTATTAAATTGATTGAATACAGGAGACTGATCGCTAAACTTTAGGGAAGGTTTATTACCTCCTCTTCCCGATGCATTGGCACCTATGAGCATGGTCAGAGGAGCCAGCTTGAGAGTCGAGTCGGCGTGGCTTTTAAAATGTTTTATGGTGAATTCATTCAGCACGACAGGCTACTCTCTTCCTGAAAAAAAGTAACAATTCACCACCCCTTCAAGAAAAGCCTGGACAGGAATGCCTTTGTCAGGGCTTCACCCCGGACCCCATCGGGGCTTGGCCCCAAACCCCGCCATGAGGAAGGGCGCAGCCCTTCCTCATGGACCTCCATCCCAGTTTTTCAATCGTTTTTTTATGTCGAGCCGGCCATCCCCACAAACAGCGTCAAAAACCACCCGGCCACAGGGTTGATCATCTTGCCCAAGATGCCACTCATGGCCAAAATGACCACCAGAACCAAACCATAACGATCCAGGGATGACCAATAACGACTCAAGGACGGGGGCAACAACACAGCGACCACCCGCCCCCCATCCAGGGGTGGCACTGGAAAGAGATTGAATACCGCCAGAACCACATTGACGACAATGGCCGCTTCGAACATGTTGAACAAGGGCATGGAAAAAAAAGGCGGCAACTGTACGACCATGCGAGCCGCCAATGCACATGCCGTGGCCAGAAACAGATTCATGAGTGGACCCGCCACCGAGACCCAAAAAAGGGCCACCCGAAACGAGCCTCGAAAATAACGAGGATTAATTGGCACCGGCTTGGCGCCCCCAAAAGCAAAACCGACGGTGTATAACAACACGATGGGAACCAACACCGTCCAAACCCAATCGATATGCGGCAGGGGATTGAGGGTCAACCGCCCCATCATGCCCGGGGTGGGATCGCCAAAGCGGGAAGCCACGTAACCATGCGCCCACTCATGGAGCGTGATGGCAAACAGGATGCCCGGTCCCCAAAGAAGAATCTTTTGCAGAATATCCACCGTATCCGTCATGATTTTCCCTCGGCTGTGACTTCGAGCAAATGACCATCCCGCAGGTGAAAACGCCGATCCAAACGGGCCGCCAACTCGGGATTGTGGGTCACCATGAGGCAGGTCAGACGCCGCCGCCGGTTCAACTCCATGAACATTTGGAAAACGGTTTCGGCTGTTTGCAAATCCAGATTGCCAGTCGGCTCATCGGCCAAAAGCAGGTCTGGCCCATGCACCACCGCCCGGGCAATGGCAACCCGTTGCTGCTCTCCCCCGGAAAGCTGCCCTGGCTTGTGATGCATGCGGTCGGCAAGTCCCACTTCGGTGAGGATCTCCTCCGCCCGTGTCCGGGCCATCTCGCGGGGGTGCCGCCCAATCAGCAATGGCATCATGACATTTTCCACCGCAGAAAATTCCGGCAAAAGACGATGCGACTGGTAGACAAACCCGATGTGCCGGTTGCGCATGCCGGCCTGCTGCACCGGTCGCAAGGCAAAAATATCTTGCCCGTTCAACAAAACCTGACCCGAGGTGGGGCGATCCAGACAACCCAGAATCTGGATCAGGGTGCTCTTGCCGGCGCCAGAAACCCCCTGCAAGGCAGCCATTTCACCCACTTCCAGACGCAGACAAACCCTCTTGAGAATATCCAGACTCTGAGCAGGGGTCCGAAACGTTTTGAGCACATCCCGAGCTTCCAACAATGGGGTCTCACTCATAGCGCAGGGTCTCCACAGGATCGACCCGCGCCGCACGCCAGGCTGGATAGAGGGTCGCCAGCAGGGTAATCAACAAGCTGATGGAGGTCACCATGATGACATCGGAGCGTAACACCACCGAAGGCAAGTGGTCGATAAAATAGACATCTCCAGAGAGGAAACGAATGCCGAACTGCTTTTCGATGAACTGAAGAACGATTTCCAGATTGAAGGCCAAAGAGAGCCCCAGGATCGTTCCCATCGACGTTCCCGCCAAACCGATCACCCCCCCATTGATGACGAAGATGGTCATGATGCTGTTCGCCGTGGCGCCCATGGTTTTGAGAATGGCCACATCCCGCCCCTTCTCCATCACCACCATGATCAAACTGGATATGATGTTGAAGGCCGCCACCAACACCACCAAGAACAAAATGACGAACATGGTGGCTTTTTCAATTTGCAACGCCCGAAAAAAATTGTGATTCATCTGCATCCAATCCTGGACCGAATATTCATACGCCAACTTTTTCTCCAGGTCGCTGCGGGTGACAAAAGCGGTATCAGGGTTGGCGGTACGGATCTCGATGCCGGTCACCTGATCGTCAAAACGGAAAAAAACCTGAGCGTCAGCCAGATGGATGTAAGCCAGGGTTTTGTCATATTCGTACATGCCGGAGTCAAACACCCCCACCACCCGGAACCGTTTCATGCGCGGCATGGTTCCCAAGGCAGTGACGTTGCCGACGGGTGCAACCACCGTCAGAGTATCGCCCAGATGGACCCCCAGGTTGGCAGCCAGGCGGTTCCCAAGAATGATGCCATAGCCATGCAGGGCGTCCATCGATCCACGCTTCAGATTCTTGGCCAGCGAGGAGATCTCCCTCTCCCGCTCCGGGTCGATCCCCCGGATAACCACCCCTGCTGCCACGCCACTGGCAAGAAGCATGGCTTGTTGCAGAATATAAGGCGAGGCGGCCACTACGTTGGGGGAATGGACCACCTGCTTCAGCACATTTTCATAATCTGGCATCCGTCCGCCCGGGTACTGGACCACCACATGACTGGTGACACCCAGAATCTGCTTTTGCAACTCCTCCTTGAAACCCGTCATCACCGCAAGAACGACGATGAGGGCCGCCACCCCAAGAGCAACCCCTCCCACCGATATCAGAGTGATGACCCCGATGAAATGTTGTGACTTCTTGGCCCGCAAATAGCGCAGGCCGATCAGCCACTCATACCGTTGTGAAAACATGGCGCCGGATCTCACTCTGACTCTGACTGGGCAACCTGGGGACGCAACTGGGGAAACAAAAGAACCTCACGAATGGCAGCGGCATTGGTCAGAAGCATCACCAATCGGTCAATGCCGATCCCTTCGCCGGCGGTGGGGGGCATACCGAACTCCAAGGCGCGAACGTAATCGGCATCAAAGTGCATCGCTTCCGCATCCCCGGCCTGCCGGGCTTCGACCTGGCGTTGGAAACGCTGCGCCTGATCCTCCGGATCGTTCAGCTCCGAGAAGGCGTTGGCAATTTCCCACCCCCCCACAAAGAGTTCAAAACGTTCGGCTACCTCCGGATTGGTGTCACACCGGCGGGAAAGAGGTGAAACGGAGATGGGATACTCCATGATGAAGGTGGGTTGAATCAATCGGCTCTCCGCCACGGTTTCAAAAGCGGTCAGCAGCAGTTGACCCGTATCGGCGGCAGTATCGGGGGTGACCCCGTTATCCCGCAGATATTGCCGAAGATAGTCGATGTTCGTAACCTGTTCGGCATCGGCCCCGCCATAGGTCACCAACGCCTGGTCCAGGGTCAGGCGGGGCCAGGGAGGAGTAAAGTCGATCTTGCGCCCCTGGTGAATGACCCAGGGTTGGCCACACGTCTGGAAGACCAGATGGAGAATCAACTCTTCGGTCAGATCCATCAAGTCCCGATAATCCGCATAAGCCTGATAAAACTCCATCATGGTGAATTCGGGATTGTGCCGGACCGACAACCCCTCGTTGCGAAAATTGCGGTTGATCTCAAATACACGTTCAAATCCACCCACAATCAACCGTTTAAGATAAAGTTCCGGGGCGATGCGCAGATAAAGATCGACATCCAGGGCGTTGTGGTGCGTCACGAAAGGCCGCGCCGTCGCACCGCCAGGGATGGGATGCATCATGGGGGTTTCAACCTCCAAAAACCCTTTGCTTTCCATAAACTCCCGTATCAAACGAATGATTGCCGAGCGGGTGCGAAAGAGATTGCGCACATCGGGATTGACGATCAGATCCAGATAGCGCTGACGGTAACGAGTCTCCACATCTTCCAGGCCATGCCACTTTTCCGGCAGGGGGCGCAGGGCTTTGGCCAGAAGACGGAATGCGTTCACCCGTATGGTCAATTCGCCGGTCTGGGTACGAAACAACGTCCCAACCACGCCAAGAATGTCGCCCACCTCCACCTTGCGAAAAATTTCCTTATAGGTCTCCGCGCCCACGGCATCCCGTTGGACAGCAATCTGGAGTTGGTCCGTCGCATCCTGCAACGTGGCAAACGTCAGTTTGCCAAAGTTGCGCAGCAGCATGACCCGTCCTGCCGTCTGCACCTGGATCCCGGTCAAACTGTCTGGGTCGGTCACCGAACCAAACTCCCGACGGATCCATTCAAGTTTTGTCTCGGGCTTGAAATCATTGGGATAGGGATTGATCCCAGCGCTGCGCAACGCCTCAACCTTGGCCTTGCGACTGGCGATATGCTGATTTTCCTCGCTGGACATGGAGACTCCTCAAACTGACATGATTCTCTGGGCCAGGGCGGCCCGGATGAAGGGATCCAGGTGACCATCCAAAACCGCATCGGTGTTGCCGGTTTCCACGCCGGTGCGCACATCCTTGACCATGCGGTAGGGGTGCAGAACATAGGAACGGATCTGGTGACCCCAACCGATATCGGTCTTGGCGTCGGCGACTGCCTGGGCGGCTTCGGCCCGCTTGTCCAACTCCATCTGGTAGAGACGCGCCCGCAACATTTTGAAGGCATCGTCCTTGTTGCGGTGCTGCGACCGGCCATTCTGGCATTGCACCACGATTCCGGAGGGGTGGTGCGTGATGCGAATGGCGGAACTGGTCTTGTTGACGTGTTGCCCACCTGCCCCCGAGGCCCGAAAGGTATCGATGCGCAGATCCTTTTCATCGATGGCGATCTCGATGCGGTCATCCAGTTCCGGGTAGACATAGACGGAACTGAACGATGTGTGCCGCCGCGCCGATGCATCAAACGGACTGATGCGCACAAGCCGATGCACTCCGCCCTCGGTTTTCAGGAATCCGTAGGCAAACTCCCCCTCCACTCGAATACTGGCCGATTTGCAACCGGCCTCTTCTCCGGGCAGATAGTCAACCAGTTCGTGTTTGAAACCATGGGCATCGCACCAGCGCAGATACATGCGCAACAACATCTCCGCCCAATCCTGGGACTCGGTACCGCCGGCGCCGGGATGGATCTCCAGGAAGGCGTTGTTCATATCCGCCTCGCCGGAGAGCATCCGCTGCAACTCCATACCCTCGACCCGGGTCAGCATCTCCTGCGCCTGGGCGGCGACCTCCTGTTCCACGTCCGCATCCCCTTCGCTGCGGGCCAGCTCCAACAGGTCACGGGCGTCTTTGAGTTCCTGATCCAGGCGATCCCATTCACCGATAGTTTTTTCCAGCCGGGTTTTCTCCCGCATGATCTCCCGGGCTTTCTCCGGCTTGTTCCAAAGATCGGCGTCTGCGCTGAGGACTGTCAGCTCTTCGAGTCTTTTTCGTCCATGCTCATAGTCAAAGATGCCCCCTTAGGAGGGTCAACTTCTCCCGAACGGTGTCGAAAATTTTTTGTATGTTCTCTTCCATGGTCTCCCCAATGCACGGGTTTTTCACCAACTGCAAAACAATCCCCTCTTGAGTCCATGCTAACCTATTTTGAGGTGAATTGCCCTGGAGCATTTTTTTCATTTGGCAAAAAACAGCGCCTGCTCCCAACACCAAACCTGGACATCCTCTTGACGCACCAGACCAACATGATGGAGGATGCCGGAGGGAGCACATCATTTATCGGGAAGGATAGACATGTATTATGCCATCATGAGTCAGGATGTAGAAAACTCTCTGCCCTTGCGGCGCCAGGCCCGACCGGCGCATTTGGCCCGTCTTGAAGCGTTGTCCCGGGAGGGGCGTTTGTTGCTTGCCGGTCCGTTCCCTGCCATCCCCTCCGAGGATCCGGGCGAAGCAGGTTTTACGGGCAGTCTGGTGGTGGCCGATTTTTCCTCGCTGGCTGCCGCCCAGGCCTGGGCGGATCAGGATCCCTATGTGGCCGCCGGGATTTATAGGCATGTTGTGGTCAAACCCTTCAAAAAAGTCCTTCCCTGAAGGTCATATCCCCCAACAGGAGAGCATGTCATGAAAAGAGTACTTGTTCCACTGGCCCAAGGGTGCGAAGAGATGGAGGCTGTCACCCTCATCGACCTGTTCCGCCGGGCAGGCATCGAAGTGGTCTCTGCCGGCTTGGATGACCAACCCGTCAAAGCCAGCCGGGGGGTGGTTCTGCTCCCGGACACCACACTGGATCAGGTGATCGATCAGGAGTTCGATCTGATCGTCCTGCCTGGTGGCCTTCCCGGAACGGAACGTCTCAACCAGGATCCACGGATCAAATCGCTTCTCCAAAAAATGGCCGCCTCCGGCAAATATGTCGCCGCCATCTGCGCAGCCCCATCTGTCCTGGCCCATGCAGGGTTGTTGCAAGGTCGCCAAGCCACAGGCTATCCGGGAGTCCTGGAAAAGATGTCCATTCCCTCTCTCTCCATCCTGGACACCCCCGTCGTCACCGACGGAACCATCGTGACCTCCCGCGGTCCGGGAACAGCCCTGGTATTCGCTCTCGACCTGATCGAAAAACTGGCCGGGCTCGACAAGCGGTTGGAAGTGGCCAAAGCCCTGCTTTCCCACCCCCATACCGGACAACCAGCTTGATCTCCTCCAACCCGCCAGACAAGAAAGCGAAGTTGGAGGGAGCCAGACCCCTGGGCACTGGTTCGTTGCCGGGTGGTGAGTGGCTACCAAACCGGTAGCAAAAAATTTCATGATATGCCATACTGGAGGGATGTCGTGAATTCACTTTGCAGGGGATTTCACCGTGAGCAGAATGACAGATGACGAACTCATCGAGGAACTGAAAGCCCGCTTTGACAACACCAAGCAGGCCCTCCATGACGTCAAGATGGTGACAAAAAAGCTTGAAGTTGTCAATAAAAAGTTGGAAGCGTCCGAGAGGGTCAAAAGCAACTTTGTCTCCCACATGAAAAACGAGATCAACAATCCGTTGACCTCCATTCTCGGACTCTCCCAACAACTGATGGCCATGGAAACCCCGACGCATGAGATTGTTTCTTCCGTCAGCAGCATGATCCACTCGGAAGCCTTCAACCTGGACTTTCAGCTGCGAAACATCTTCGCCGCTGCCGAACTGGAGTCTGGAGATACGGAAATCCATGTGTCCGTAGTGGATATTGACACCGTGATCATGGAAACCGTGGACTCTTTCGAGCATGTCATCCTCCTCAAACGGCTCTCCGTCGGTTACAACCGGAAGGCCCAGTTCGACGCCAATGAACATCTTCTTTTTAAAACCGACGCCGAAAAGCTGCAATTGGTTTTTGCCAACCTCTTTTCCAACGCCATCGAATTCAACCGGGAAGATGGCAGAGTCCACATCGATCTGCATGTCCGGGATGGCCGTCTCCTGTTATCGGTGACCGATACGGGCATCGGTGTGGACAAGACCCAGCTCAACCGAATCTTCGACCGTTTTGTTCAGTTGGAGTCCGGGGTGACCAAAACCCACAAGGGCCATGGTCTCGGTCTGAGCATCACCAAGGCGATCATCGACATGCTGGAGGGATCCATCTCCGTCAACAACATCACCTTCTCCGACGATGACCCCTCCACCCTGGAGAACAGATCGGTAAGACCGCTGAAATCGGGGTGCATCTTTACCATTGCCATCCCGGAAGTGGAAATGGATGTAGACGCCGATGCATTTTCGGTCGATGGCAACGAATTTTTCTTCGACGACGAGAAAGTCGAGGCCTTTTGATGGGTTCGGACATCAACCAGCAAAGGAGCAACGACCCTTTTCTGTTACCTGGTCAGCTCTTCGCAAAAAAAGGGCAATTCCGGATCACGACGGTGTTGGGATCCTGTATTGCCGTTTGTCTGTGGGATCCGACCCTGCGTCTGGGCGGCATGAATCACTTCAAGCTCCCCCTCTGGAACGGCGATGGCCTCCCGTCGCCAAAATTTGGCAACATTGCCATCAGCAAGCTGATCGAAGGGATGGTCTCCATTGGATGTCGCAAGGCGTCCCTGAAGGCCAAAATATTTGGCGGAGGCGCCGTGTTGCAAAGCGCCAGCGGTCTTCTCAACGTTGGTGAGCGGAATATCAATGCCGCACGCGATATTTTGCGCGAGCACGGTGTTCCCATCGTGGCGGCAGATGTCGGAGGCACCGTCAGCCGGAAAGTGATCTATAATACCTATGAAGGCACTATTCTTCTGAAAAAATCCAGTTCCTCATAGATGCCTTGTCGGCAGCTGTTCGGCGCTCGTTCACAAAGGACTTTTTGTTGGTGACATATGCTCGGCTTCGGCCTGTCGGGGGGCGGATTTCGCCCGGGAGGAGTTCTTTGTTTCGGTGACAGTTTGACCGAGGGATTTGGCGTTGATCGGAACGAATCCTATCCCGCGCTTTTGCAGCAACGTCTGCGTGAGCATGGTCATGCTCATCAGGTCATCCAAGCTGGGGTCTCTGGTGAAACCACCGGAGACGCCCTGGAGCGCCTGCATGTAGGGCTCCGGTCTCGACCTGGGATCGTCATTGTGGCCCTGGGGGCCAACGATGCCTTCCTGGGGATCCCGACCGCCATCATGGAGAGCAATCTGGCGGAGATCATCCTGGCCTTTCAAAATGCCGGATGTCGTGTCATTCTGGGCGGTTTGTCGATCCCCGCTGTTTTTGGTGTGGTTGATCCGCAGGGGTTTTCTGCCGTTTTTCCAGCTCTCGCCAAACGCCATGGCGTCGCCTTTGTCCCTGACTTTCTGGCAGGCGTGCCCGGCCAAAGGCGTTACAACCTTCTGGATGGCTTCCACCCCAATGGGGCCGGGTATCGCCTGATCATGGAAGGTGTCTGGAATATTCTGCATCCCATGCTGCCACCCGGGTGACTTTTCCGGCTCGCAACCGTTCATCAGCAGCTGAGGTATGCGGAAAATCCTTGACGGCAAGAGGCAAATGGCTTCAACTTCCTCCCGTTCAGGTGGAACCAAATGGGACAAAGTAGAACCAGAATGGGAAAAGAACCTACCCCTCTCATCAAGCAAGGCCTCCTCCTGCCACAGGGGGCGGTCGACTTTTTCAAGCTGGCGGAGCAGATGCCCGATGGTGTCGTGATCCACAAGACAGATCGGGTCTTGTTTGCCAACATTGTCGCAGCCACCATGGCGGGCGAGAGAAGCGGAGATGTCCTCACGCAACGTCCTTTCCTCGATTTATTCCATCATGACTCCCGCCCAACTGTGGAGAATATGGCCTATGCCTTGCTCCAGGGGCCAGAGCGGTTTCAGCCCAGCGAAATGAAATGGCTGCGGCGGGGTGCCGGCGTCCTGTCCGTCGAGATTACCATGGCCCGTTGCGAAATCGACCAGGAGTTGGTTCTGATTTCGCTCGTTCGCGATATCAGCCAGCGCAAGGAGGCCGAAGAGCGCATCCTGCACCAAGCCAACTATGATGCCCTGACCGGGCTGCCCAATCGAGCCTTGTTTCTGGACCGTCTCCAACACGAGTTGACCCGTGCCAAACGGAGTCGTAGCCGTGTGGCCCTCATGTTCATTGATCTGGACCGGTTCAAATGGGTCAATGATACCCTCGGTCATGCTGCCGGTGATCAACTCCTGCGCGAAGCTTCTGCCCGTCTCCTCTCCTGCCATCGGGAATCGGACACCGTCGCTCGTTTGGGGGGTGACGAATTCACCGTCATCCTGCCTGACATGGCGCGTGGACCACACGCCGAGCGTGTCGCAGCGCAAATTTTGAAAGTTTTGGCAGAACCCTTTATTCTGTGTGGACAGGAGGCGTTCATCTCGGGTTCCGTGGGAGTGACCATTTTTCCCGACGATGGGCAGGAACTTGACGAACTGCTGCGCAATGCAGACAGTGCCATGTATTACGCCAAAAACGATGGGCGCAACGCCTATCGCTTCTTCACGCCGGACATGCAGGCCGAGGCTCTGGAAAAAGTGGCCCTGGAGAAGGATCTTCACCGAGCCATGGAACACAACGAGATGGTTGTCCATTACCAGCCCATCGTCGACATCCAGAGCGACCGCATCGTGGGCGCCGAGGGGTTTATGCGCTGGCAGCATCCCAAACGCGGCTTCGTCTCGCCGGAAATTTTCATCCCCATGGCCGAAGAGATCGGCATCATCGCCACCCTGACGGAGTGGATGCTTCGCACCGGTTGTGCCCAGGCTCAGCAATGGCGAACTCTGGACCATCATCGCAACTTTTTCATCTCCCTGAACCTCTCCTGTACCCGTTGCCGGGAACTCTCCACGGACGATAAAATTCCCGGCATTTTACGCGATACCGGCCTGCCTCCCACTGCTCTGGTCCTGGAGATCACCGAGAACATCTTGAGTGAGGACAGGGCCCGCGCCATGGCCATGTTGGATCATCTGCGCAAACTGGGCGTCAACCTGTGGCTGGACGATTTCGGCACGGGCTACTCCTCGTTAAGCGTACTCAAACGCCTGCCCGTCAGCGGTGTCAAGATTGACCGGGCCTTTGTCCCGGAGGTCACCAACGACCCGGATACAGGGCTGCTCGTCGATGCCATCATGACCCTGGCCAAAAGCCTGAAGCGCAAGGTGATTGGCGAGGGGGTCGAAAGCCGCGAACAGAAGGAGTACCTCCGCAGTCGTGGCTGCGACTACGCCCAGGGATACCTCTTCGGTCGCCCGATGTCCCACGAGGAGTTCGGCAAATTCCTTGAGAAGAACAACGACCGGGGATCTTCATCGGAAAAATCCTGACAAACGGTCGGCGTGTTCCTTCTGACCTGCGTCCAGGGCGGCGTACAGCTTTTCGTAGGATGCCACGACCGCCTCGCGCAGTTGCAACCACTCCCTGAAAGCCTCGGTGCGCTTTTTGGCCCAATCCACGGAGTTGAGGTGGATATCAGGAATCGCGGTCAAGGGATTGATCCGGCTGGTAACAAAAGCCGTTGCCGCCTTGCCGAAGGCCTCCCATGGCTCTTTTTGGGCATCTTTGATACCCAGCCACTTTCTGAGATCCTCAAGATAGCGGCGCAACCCCTCTGGACCGTTACCAACAACGCCAATTCCCAGCAGGCCGGTGTCCGTCAAAGGGGACCAATCCCCTCCCCCGCCAGCGGCCAACCCACCTGGCGGAGCGACAGGGCCGGCGTAATATCCCGAAGCATGGGCAACGAATCCGGGATCCTGGGCCGGAAACGAGGGCCGGGTTGCACCTGACCAGGCGGAGTTGGCCCGGCGGTCGCCAGCCTGTGGTTGGGCCAGGGGGACATGGTCCGCTTCCTGGGATCCCCACACAACGCCGCCGGTTCCTCCCTGGTTTTGGTTCCAAGAGGCATTGTTTGGTCTGCGCTGCGCCCAATGGTCCTGTTCCGCCTGGGAGTTGATATACGGTATCCCCTGCCCCTGATAGGATGAGGGCTGTTCACGATTGACAGAGGAAGAGGCGGACGTGGACCCTTCACTCCCGCCGGGCCACTCCTGGGCGCCAACCGATCCTGCCGGCCCCGGGGTCAACACGGCCACGCAGCAAAGGACCATCCAGCACGTTTGTCGTCGCAGAATACATCTCATCGTCATCTCTCCCCGAGTCAGGAATGTCCCGCCCCTTCACCAAACCTTTTGAGCCACCACTCGTCCATGGGGAGATATTTTTCCACTTCCGAACGGCTGAAAGAGTACCGGTAATGGGCGCAATAGGCCTTGATGATGCGGACGGCGTCCAGTATGGCCAGAGTCTTCTCATGACACAAGACGGGATCTTCCTGACCATGGTCCGGGTGCCATTGCATCAACAGGGCCCGCGAGCGGGTCTCGATCTCATCCAGAGTGGACTCCTCTCCCAGGCCAAGGAGCAAACGGGCCTGGGTGATCTGCTCGTAATAGCCGGGTTTATCCAGTACACTCACGCAATCTCTCTCCTGGCCTGATACAATCTGTCCAGGTCACTGGGGGCCATGCCGAAAAAGGCAAAGATGCCATCTGGAAGGCGTGGAAGAGGCTGGTCTTCGCTGCGAGCCAGGATCCACTCGGCAAGATTCAGGATACCGCAGAGCGTGGCCGCATGGCGCAAGGCCACCCTGCGGCCCGGCTGTAAAATCCCACCTTCCTGGTTGTGATCGCAGATGGCCTGGCAAAATGCCTCCGGCAGACACCACCTTCTGGCCACCAGGGCGCCAGCCAAACCATGATCCGTGCCGAACAACCGCCACTCCTCGGCGACCCGCATATACCCGAATCTGGTCACTTCCT
The DNA here is from genome assembly GCA_015231175.1 of Magnetococcales bacterium. Lineage (NCBI taxonomy): Bacteria > Pseudomonadati > Pseudomonadota > Magnetococcia > Magnetococcales > Magnetococcales bacterium. Next base: position 18,063 of record JADGBZ010000012.1, read on the forward strand.
CCTGGTAGAATACGGCATATTCGGGCAGGCGAAGGCCAAGAGCCATCAGGCCACAATCGTGCAGCAAACCCAACGCATAGGCCGTATCAGGTGTCACAGGATGGAGCGCCCCGCCATGGAAGTGAACCGCCAACCGTGGCAGTTCACCGGCAAGCCAACCCGCCACCCGGCCCACCTGCACACCACGCTCACAGATCCACGACAAGCCGTTCTCTCCACCCTCTCGGAGAGATTTCCGGATGGGGTCGCGAAGAATCTGGCGCAGTCTCTCCAATCCCAGGAGCAAAATGCCCTGTTCCACCGAATCCACGCTTCCCCGCAGAGTCCGCGACTCCATGTTGGCACGTTGGAGAACACACCCGGCCAGGGCAATGTCCTGCCCTGTATCAGTCGTCAAACTGGCCAGATTGGGTGACGGGCCATCGAGAGCATCCCTCACCTTCTGCCCCATGGAAGATTGGACAGGAATGGAAAGGCCAGTGATCAAATCCCGCGTCCTGCTGGCAATTGTTTTCATGCTCATGGCAGTTCCCGGGTTTGTGTACGATCCGCACGCCAATCCTCCCCCACTTTCATGACCACACCTCATTTCCTTGCCACCCGGAAGCCGAACGGAAAGGATTGTATACTACAATGAACGATGCTAAAGGAGTACACTGATCTCCCACCATGGATTTGGCAGCGAGAACGGCAACCCACGAAGAGAATCCATGCTGTACCATATGTCTTTAAAAAAATCAAAACGATTGTCCAAAGGAGTATGACCCATGGGAAACATACCAATCGGCGCGTTCATGTTCCTCTCATTTTTAGCTTTGTCGATCTCCCCGGATATTTCCTTTGCCGAAGACAAGACAACCTATTTCCAGGACGTTCCCAATGAAGTCGAATTGTTGCAGGCCTTGGGAAAGATCAGTCCAAAGATCAAATACAGAGGAATCAAGACAAGGGCGATCGTCTTCACCGATGAACCACCCGGACATGCGGAAAACACCCCCCAACAACCCAGCCCCTCCTCCCAGGAGGATGCAAGCATTCAAACGAGCAACCATGAACAAACCCCCTCTGAAGGTGCCCCAGCTCAACGCAAGCATGCCGGGAAACCCCAGCAACAAGCCAGCGGGGAAGCCAGAAAAAAGGTCGCGCTTGGCCTCTATTTCAACGTAAACTCTGCCGAGTTGACGGAGAAAGCCAGACAATATGCCGACTCCATCGGCAAAATGCTCCATATGAAGCAGGATTTGACCATCACTTTGCATGGCCATACAGATGCCACCGGTTCTGATGACATCAATATTCCCCTCTCGGAGAAACGGGCGGAGAGTGTTAAAATTTATGTTGTTAACCAATATCATATCGCTCCGGAACGCATCGCCATCGTGGGCAAGGGGGCAACCGAACCCCTCCCCGACACCCCCGGGACGGCAGCCATCAATCGGCGCGTAGAGATCGTTCCGCAATAAATTCCACCAAGCCTGAATCGTCCCTCTCTGCCCTGTCGCCTGGATAACAAGAGATGAAGGTAACTATTCAGCACCCTTGCAAGAAAAGCCTGGATATGAAAGCCTTTGTCAGGTGCAAGAAAAGCATGGATATGAAAGCCTTTGTCAGGGCTTCGCCCCGAACCCCACCAGGACACTGTCCTGGACCTGCCAGGGAGCCAGCCCCCTGGATCCCGATTCGTGTCCGGGTGGCATAGTTACAGATGAAGAAAGGTCACTCAGCCGGGATTTTTCTTGCGGGCGTTCTTCTGTTCACCGTGGTGGGCTGTGGCGGAGAGAAGGCGCCACCCACAGCTTCACTCCCCGACAAGGCAACAGCCACCTCGAAGCCTACCCAGGACGCATCCCGAGGTGACAGGGAGCGGCAGCAAACTCCTGCCGCCGTCACACCTCCCAATCAGACCCATCCGGCGAAGGATGGGGAGAGATCAGATCTGCCCCGCAAGGTCGCTGTTCTTCCCTTTCGCAACCTCACCCTGGATCCAGACGCTGGTGAGACGGTGCGGAGGTTGTTTTTCAACTTTTTCAGATCCCTGAACTACGACGCCGAACCCATGCCAACCGTGGATCGTCGCCTGCGGGAGCACCATCTGTTCGGCCCTCTGTTACAGGGCGGGAACGCTCCCCTGGAACGGGTCTGCCAGGCCCTGGGCGTCGATGCTGTCATTCGGGCCGTGTTGTCGGATTATGGCCGCCGGGAGGCCCTTGTCCAAGCCCAGCGTCAGGTCACGTTGCAAGCGGAGTTGGTGCGTTGCCAGGGAAACCAGCTCATCTGGAGTCGGAAGATGTCGCTGCCCATCCTGGAGAGTGACACCTCGCTGCATACCACTGGCCAAGCCCTCTCCGCCATCAGGGCGTTCATTGGCCATCGCCGTGCCACCTTGCTACAGACGGCAACCCGGCTTTGCCTGTTGATGACCCAGGAACTGCCCAACCCCAAAAGGGCCTCCGACCCACCCCCACGAATCACTTTCATGGCGCACAGCGGGGCTGGACGATTTCTTCTGCCTGGCCAGATTTTGCGGATTGTCGTCATCGGGGAAGCCGGGTTGACTGGTTCCTGGGATGTCGGACCGGGAATCGTCAACCAACCGTTGCAGGAGAAATCCCCCGGAATGTATGTGGGCGCCTTCTCCATTCGGGAAAAGGATCGCGTCATCGACACCTTGCCGGTGGCGCGCCTGACCACCCGTTCCGGGGTTGTCAACCTCTGGGAGGATATTCTTGGCGGTGTGAATATAGGGCGTCTGTCCCCCCTGCCCGGCATGGTGGTCAAGGACACGACCCTGACCGCAGCCCAGGGCCCTTACATGATTCACCCGGCTCTCATGGTCCAATCCGGTGCAACCCTGACCATCGAAGCCGGCGCCGTGATTTGGGTGCGTGGCAGGGGGATCGTGGTCAAAGGGGCCCTTGTCGTGTTGGGGAGTCCAGATCGCCCTGTTCGTCTGCAAAGCGCCACCTCGGAGATCTCCTGGGAAGGTATTTTTCTGGATCACACTCAACGACCCAACACCTTTGCCAACATTTTTATCAGTGGCGCCCGATATGGCATCAACGCCCAACACGCCAAGGTCGCCCTCCAGGCAGGCGAACTGCACAACAACACCTGGGGCGTGGTTGTGAATGATGGTGAACTGGATTTGCAAAACAGCCACATCCTCAACTCGGAGAAGAGCGGCCTGACCATCAGCGAAAGCCGTGGCTTTGTTGGCATGAACAGGATCATCGACAACCGTGGCGGCGGCATTCAACTTCGTCATGCACAGGTCCGGATCGAAAATAACGACATTTACGGAAACACACCCTGGGAAATCCGTAATCTGGATCCCGGAGATCCCTTTACTGCGCCGCAAAACTGGTGGGGTCGGTCCCAAATCAGCGAGGTTCCCCTGCAAGGGGCCGTCAGTCTGGATCCCCCTTTGCGACAACCCGCAACCTCCCAGGCCGGAACGGCCCCTTGAAACGGATCGCAACCATTCACCACCCGGCAACGAATCGGGGTCCAGGGGGCCAGACGTACCGTTTGGGATCATCATGGTCGAAGGTGGATCAAGACCCAAAACATCGTGCGCGTTCATGCGCGTCAAGGCAGGTCAGCACATATGGGTCAGCTCCCTGGGCAGTTCATAACTCCTCCTCGGAGGATTCGCTGATACCATTTTCCACGACGATGGCAGCTTTCTCCTCGCTCCTGTCATCGGGCTCGTCAAAGTGCAGACCCACACCCTGGGGTGTCACGCGGGCCACAACGCAAGGGAAAGCCATGTTGTATTGGTGTTCACCTTCTTGGACGGTGATGGCCGCCACACCGCTCTCCCCTTGGGTAATGCCTGTCAAAGGGGCATCTGTGAAGAGGAACGCACCACTGAGACTGACATCCCGAGTATAACCGATGATCGTGACTCCCCCGTCCGTGTGCAAGGTCAGGTCAGTGACGAAACGAAACCGTTCATTCAAGCGGGACGGCTCGCTTTCCGTGGGAGGATGGTCTGAGTGAGATGGAAGTGGTGTGGTCATATGGATCCAGATTTCCTGTTGCACATGTCAAGATGCGTGGTAACCATCCAGCACCCGGCAACGAACCGGGGTTCCGGATTCTCCCACGATGGCGAGGATTTCCGCAATAAGAATGCCAAATTAAGCCAAAATTTTTCCCACTATTTCACAAACATCACGGGAGAGGTTGGCCTGGCCCGCAATATGTTGCAACACTTCCAGCATGCGTGCGGAGCGTCCGGGTTCAAAATCGCGCCAACGGTTGAATGGTGTCAGCAAACGTGAGGCGACTTGCGGGTTCGACCGGTCAAGCCGCAGAATCCACTCACCGAGGAATGGATAACCTTGGCCGGCAGGGTGGTGGAAACAATAAGGGTTTCCTGCGGAAAAGGCTCCAATCAGGGCCCGTACCCGGTTGGGATTGTTGGCATTGAACAACGGATGCCTTGTCAAAGCCGTGACCCGATCAAAGGTCGTTGCCAAAGGAGCCGTGGCCTGGAGAGTCAGCCACTTGTTGGTGACCAAAAAATCTTCCCGCCACTGCTGAAGAAAATCCTCCAGAAGCGTCTCTGCCTGTGCCGCGCCTGCATGCACCAGAGTGGTCAAGGCTGCCATGCGATCGGTCATGTTGACACTGCCCCGATATTGCTGCTCACAAAGCTGGTACACATCTGCATGTTCCGACGCCGCCAGGAGGGAAAGAGCTAGATTTTTCAAGGCGCGATGCCCTGCGACCACAGGGTCGAAGCCGACTGCGCACCCCATGGCAAGCTGCTCTTTGGACAACTGTTCATAAAGCTGCCGCAACTCTTTTCCCAAGACCATGGCCAAATCATGGCGGAGAAAGTCCCGTACCGCATGGACCAAATCCGGATCGGCCTGGGGCATGCGGTCAAGCAGATATTTTTCCCCCGGCAGGGTCAAGGCCAGGGCCCGCATGGCAGGATCAAGGCTGGTATCCTGCAAGGTGGCCAGAAAGGAAGCCCGCAGAGGGGCATCCCCGACCAGGGATTGTCCCTGTTGGCAAGCCTTGATCCAACGAAACAACCAACGCTCCAGCAGTTCCTGCCCGGCATCCCAACGATTGAAGGGGTCGTTATCGTGCCCCCATAGGAAAGTCAGTTCGGCGTCGCTGCGCACCATTTCCAAGCGAACGGGCGCCGAAAAACCCCTGAAAAGCGAAGCCACTGGCCGTTTGCTCATGCCCGTCGGACCAGAAAAATGGAACTCCTGGCGGGCCTCGCGCAACTCCAGGACACGCTCGCGCGGGGCTGCACCAGGATCTTCACCCGGCAAAGCCAGGGGAAGAAGAGAGCCATCCTCACCGAATAAAGCCACTTTGACGGGAATGTGCAGGGATTTTTTTTCAGGTTGCCCGGGAGTGGGCGCCGTTTTCTGGGTCAGGACAAGGGTCGATACCCCGGTAGAGGGAGCGAAGTTCAGCTCGGCGCACACAGTCGGGGTGCCGGCCTGGTGGTACCAGAGGCGAAATTGCGCCCATTCACGACCGCTTGTCTCCTCCATGACCCGGACATAATCGTCCACCGTCACCGCCTGTCCATCGTGGCGTTCAAAATAGAGATCCATTCCCCGGCGAAAGGTCTCCTCCCCCAGAAGGGTGTGGAGCATGCGCACCACCTCGGCGCCCTTGTTGTAAATCGTTGTCGTGTAAAAGTTATTGATTTCAATGTAGGCGTCCGGTTGCACCGGATGAGCGGTCGGACCGCTGTCCTCCGCAAACTGCACGGTGCGCAACATTCTGACATCCTTGATTCTTTGCACCCCACGCGACAGTGTATCGGATGAGTACTCCTGGTCGCGAAAGACCGTCAACCCCTCCTTCAGGCTCAATTGAAACCAATCCCGGCAGGTGATGCGATTGCCGGTCCAATTGTGGAAATATTCGTGAGCGATAACGCTCTCGATGGCCTGAAAATCGTCGTCGGTGGCCGTAGCCGACTTGGCCAGGACATATTGGGAGTTGAATATGTTCAATCCTTTGTTTTCCATCGCTCCCATATTGAAGTCATTGACCGCCACGATCATATAGACATCCAGATCGTACTCCCGGCCAAAGCGCTTTTCATCCCAGGCCATGGACCTTTGCAGGGATGCCAGGGCATGGTCGCAACGGTCGACATTTTCCGCCTCGGTGTAAAGGTGCAGATCGACCCGTCTTCCGGAGTGTGTGGTAAAGTCGCCCGAAACTCTTTCCAGGTCACCCGCGACCATGGCGAACAGATAGGCTGGCTTCGGAAAAGGATCCTCCCAGGTGGCGAAATGCCGATCTCCCTCCAGTTGTCCCTGACGGATACGGTTGCCATTGGCAAGAAGGACGGGAAAACCCTGCCGGGGAGCCACGATGGTGACAGTAAAACGTGCCAAAACATCCGGACGATCCAGATACCAGGTTATCTTGCGAAACCCCTCCGGCTCGCATTGCGTACAATACCGGCCACTGGACATGTAAAGCCCCTCCAGGGAGGTGTTGCGGGCCGGGTGGATTCGGTTTTCGACCTCCAGGACAAAATGATCGGGCACCCGGTGGAGGATCAAATGTTCGTGATTGACCTCCCAGACATCCTTCCCGGGAACCTGGCCATCCAGCCGCAGAGAGAGCATTTCCAGTTCCTGTCCGTCGAGATGGAGATCCGTCACATACTCCGAGGCCGGATTGCGGTGGATTGCCAAACGGGACTCCACCCGTACAGAATCGACCCCCAGATGCACGGTCAGATGGATCTGATCAATCAGGAATGGAGAGGGACGATAGGCTGCCAGGTGAATTTTTCGGGGTGCGGCTGGTTTCTGTGTCACAACATCACTCCAGATCAGGGAAAAGGGAATGCCACGCAGTTTGCCTAAAATTCCCAAAAAGTTCCACCAGTGAAAGGTTGTGCCCCTCCTCTCCCCATGCCGTCTTCACTCTTGGGGACAAAAGGAGCAGAATGGGCGAAAGATGGGCATGGTGGTTTGGGTGCTGGAGAGGTTCTGTTGAAAGTTTGGCCATGAATATTCGTGAAATACCCTATAATTACACCTCATTTTCTGATCGGGAGGTGGTGATTCGGCTCCTTGGCGCGGAGATGTGGGAGCATCTGAATCAACTCCGGTCCAAGAGGAATACCGGTCGTTCGGCGCGCATGCTGTTTGAAATTTTGGGAGACCTCTGGGTGGTCTCCCGCAATCCGTTTTTGCAGGATGATTTGGGAGCGAACCCCAAACGTCTCGAAAATTTGCTGGCTACGTTGCACGCCCGTTTACAGCATATCGAGGCCCGCGCCGACGGCAACGCCCTGGTTGAACAGCTGGTGTCGAAAAGCCGGGCAGCCATCGAGACTTTTGCCGATCATTTTCAGCAACAAAAGCGTCTGCGTCAGGATATTCTGCAACGTTTGGGGCCGCCCGTTACCCGGCGTGACAACATTGATTTCAGCGCCCTGGGACGGGTTGCCCAGGTCACGGATGCCACGGACTGGCGGGTGGAATATCCAGTCGTGGTTCTCATGCCGGACCGGGAAGAGGAGGTTCTCCCCCTGGTGCGCGAGTGTATGGCCCTGGATCTCACCATCATTCCCCGGGGCGGTGGCACCGGGTACACCGGTTCCGGCATCCCGCTTTTTCCCCATACAGCGGTGATCAATACGGAAAAACTGGATCGCATCGGGCCGGTGGCTTTGCTCCACCTGGATGGTCAGAGGGAAAAAATCGCAACCATTTCGGTTGGGGCCGGGGCGGTGACACAACATGTGGCCATGGCGGCGGAGGCGGCTGGCTATGTGTTTGCCGTGGATCCGACCTCGCAACAAGCCTCGACGATCGGCGGCAACATCGCCATGAACGCAGGGGGCAAAAAGGCGGTCCTGTGGGGCACCACCCTGGACAACCTGCTCTCCTGGCGCATGGTGATGCCGGATGGCAACTGGCTTCAGGTCACCAGGCTTCACCACAATCTGCGTCGAATCCATGACCAACCGGAGGCGCATTTTCGCGTCGTGCGTTTGGCGGACGATGGCCTGACAGAGATTGATCAGTCCGAAATATTGACCCTTCAGGCGGCTGAGATTCGCAAACCCGGCTTGGGCAAGGATGTCACCAACAAGTTTTTGGGCGGAGTGCCCGGCGTGCAGAAAGAGGGGTGTGATGGCATCATCACCAGCGCCACCTTTGTGCTTCACCGCATGCCGGCCCAAAAAAGGACAGTTTGTCTGGAATTTTACGGCGCCGACCTTGGAACCGCCGTCGCGGCCATCGTTGAGATTAAGAATTACCTCGACAAACATGCGGATGTGGTGTGCGCAGGCCTGGAACACCTGGATGAGCGGTATGTGCGGGCCGTCGGCTATACCCCCAAAGCCCCACGCGGTGTTCGCCCTAAAATGTTGCTTTTGGCCGATCTGGCCGGCGATGAAGCCGGATTGGTCGACGCAGCGGCGGCCCATGTCGTGCATCTGGCCGCAGCGCGTGAGGGGGTTGGATTTATTGCCAGCACCCCTGAAGCCCGGGCTGAGTTCTGGGCCGACCGGTCCCGGGTGGCTGCGATCGCAGCTCACACCAACGCCTTTAAAATCAATGAAGACGTTGTCATTCCGCTGGAGCGCCTGACGGAATACAGTCAGGGCATCGAACGGATCAATATCGAACAATCCATACAGAACAAGCTGCGCATTCTCTCCGAGGTCAGCGCCTTCCTGGAAGGGGATCGTCTGGCGCGAACTCTGCCGACTCGCCTGGACAACAGCACCGAAGGTGGGGTCATTCTGGCGGGCCAGATCGAGGCAGCCTTGCATCTGCTCGCCGAAATCCGACAGCGTTGGCAATGCTGCCTGGATAACCTGGATCGTGCCACCGATGATCCAACCTTGCCGGCCCGACTCCTGGCGCCAGATCTGGTACGCCCCGGGGCCACGCTCATACAACTGTTGCTGCGGCGGGAACTCCTGATTTCCTATCGTCGGGAGGTGGAACGACCCCTCAAACATCTCCTCGGCGGTGAATTCTGGTTTGCCACGCGGCAGGAGTTGGATGCCATCCACGCACGTGTCCGTTCAAGCCGGCTCTTTGTTGCGCTGCACATGCATGCCGGTGACGGCAATGTCCACACCAACATTCCCGTCAACTCCAACGATTATGCCATGCTGGGCGAGGCGGACCGCATTGTGGACCGGATCATGGCCCTCGCCCGTCATCTGGGCGGTGACATTTCCGGAGAACATGGCATCGGGTTGACCAAATTCAAGTACATGGATCCTGTCAAAAAGGCCGCCTTCGCCCGCTACAAAACGAGAGTGGACCCCCTGGGATATTTCAACCGTGGTAAACTTCTCGCGGGGGGTGGGTTGGAACTGGCCTATACCCCATCGCTTCGCCTCGTCCAGCAGGAAGCCCTCATTTTGCGCGAAAGCGAGCTGGGAGCCCTGAACGATGATGTCCGTAACTGCCTACGTTGCGGCAAATGCAAATCCGTATGTACCACCCATGTTCCACGCGCCTCCCTGCTCTTTTCTCCCCGCAACAAGATTTTGGCCACCGGTTTGATTATTGAGGCATTCCTCTATGAGGAGCAAACAAAAAGGGGCATCTCACTCCACCACTTCGACGCCCTGAACGAATTGGCGGATCATTGCACCATCTGTCACCGTTGTCGCCAACCCTGTCCTGTCCATATCGACTTTGGCCAGGTCACCATCCGCATGCGGGAGACACTGCAACATCAAAACAAGAAAAGAAACTCCCTGGCCGGCAACCTGGCCTTGGGGTTTTTAACGCTCACCGATCCACAGAGCATCGACTGGTCCCGACGCCTGCTCCTGAATGGGGGTTATGCCGGTCAACGCCTGGCACATCACATATGGCGGCGTTTGCATCCGGTTTCCGCTGAAAATCTGCCACCCGCTTCCAACGAGCCTCCGCACTGGAGTGCGCGGGTAGCACACATCCTGGACACTCCCTTGCCTGGTCGGCTTCCTCGTTACCCCCTACGATCCTGGTTGGGCATCGAGAATCCAGACGTCATCCCGTTGCTGCGCGATCCAAGTCGCAGCAATGAACGCGCTCCAGCCATCTTCTATTTTCCGGGGTGTGGGTGCGAACGGCTCTTCAGTGACATTGCCTTGGCCCTCCTAGCCTTGTTGTTTCACCATGGCGTTCAGGTGGTGCTGCCACCGCGATATACCTGCTGTGGATTTCCTCAGAATGCTTCCGGTGATCCAACCCTGGGACGTCGCATCAGCACCGGCAACCGGGTGCTGTTTCATCGCCTTGCCAACGCCTTGAAGTATCTCTCGATCAAGGAGGTTCTGATCTCCTGCGGCACCTGCCTGACCCAGCTGCATACCTACGAATTTGATCGTATTTTTCCCGGCAGCCGTCTCATGGATTGTCATGAATATTTGTTGGAAAAAGGGTGGTCGATCACGGAAACCCCCAACCATGACGCCCATCGGGCTCCTTTGTTGTTTCACGATCCGTGTCACTCTCCCACACGTTACCATCCAGGCCAGCAAATCGTTGAAAGGTTGCTTGGCGAGAGGTGTATTGTGTCCGAGCGGTGTTGTGGCGAGGCGGGAACATTTGCCGTCAACCGCCCCGATGTGGCGACCCAGGCCCGCTTTGCCAAACGGGAGAGCCTGCAAAAAAGTTTGCATAAGGCCATGGCGCAACAAACACAGAATCATCCCCCCCCTGCGGAGGCCATCGTGTTGACCACCTGTCCCTCTTGCCTGCAAGGCCTGACCCGTTACACGGAGTCCCTTCCCCTTCAGGTGGAGTTTCTGGTGATCGAATTGGCCAAGAGAGAGTTGGGACCGGAGTGGCAAAAAAAGTTCATGGCCCACATTCGGCAAGGTGGCATCGAGCAGGTTTTGCTCTGAAGCCGGCAATGGGGAGAAGAAAGGGCGCTGAATGAAAAGGGTGCTGAATGAAAACAGACCCACAGCCAACCAAAGATTGCGACGAACGACCCTGAGGGCTGCTGCGTCAGCTTTGACATGGGTAAGTGTGGCTGTTGCTGCACCGTTTCCCGAGGGAGCTGGAATCGTGGATACAGGGCAGGATCGTTGTTTTGACAACACCGGGGAGATCCCCCCTCCCCGTCTGCGCGAAGATTTTTTTGGCCAGGATGCCCAATATCAGGGAAGAAAGCCCGCCTATCGGGACAATGGCAACGGTACGGTCACCGACCTGCACACCCATTTGACCTGGTCCAAGGCCGTCGAGAGCCAAAAACTCTCCCCGGAAGAGGCTGAAGGTGTGGCTGAGAACATGGATTTGGGCGGTTACCGCGATTGGCGCATCCCCGACATCAAGGAGCTGTACTCCCTGATCGATTTTCGCGGCTACACGGGTTTCGGGCCCGGCCAGGGTGTGCCTGCCAACGCGGTTCCTTTCATCAACACCGATTTTTTTGACTTTAAATACGGTGATATCCGCCAGGGTGAACGGTACATCGATGCACAATGGCTCTCCAGCACCATGTACGTCAGCACCACCATGTTGGGCGATAAAACGGTGTTCGGCGTCAACTTTGCGGATGGACGCATCAAGGGGTACGGCTATCGGCGTCCGGGTATGCCGGGAGTTGCCAAACGATTCTATGTCCGCTATGTACGCGGACCCATTTATGGGGTAAATCAGTTTGTCGACCACGGCAACGGTACGGTGAGCGACCTCTCCAGTGGCTTGATGTGGGACAAAAGCGACAGCGGCAAAGGGATGGTCTGGGAAGATGCCCTGCGTTATGCCAAAAATCACCGTCTGGCCGGATACGATGACTGGCGCCTGCCCAACGCCAAGGAGCTGCAAGCTATCGTTGATTATTCCCGTTCCCCGGATACGACCAACTCACCCGCCATGGATCCGATGTTTCTTGCCACATCGATCCTCAACGAGGCTGGGCAGCGGGATTTTCCCTACTATTGGACCTCCACCACCCACCTGGATGGCCCGCGCCCGGGCGACAGGGCTGTCTATATCGCCTTTGGCAGGGCCATGGGCCAGATGCATGGGCGCGTCCTGGATGTCCACGGAGCTGGGGCGCAGAGGAGTGATCCCAAGACGGGAACGCCGCAACTCGGTCGTGGCCCTCAGGGAGATGCCCAAAGGATCTTCAATTTTGTGCGCGTCGTGCGCGGCGGCCATGTGGCTCTCCAGCCTCCCGGATTTTCGCCAGACCAGGATCGCTACCCCAACAACACACAAAAATTGCGTTTGACACCACTCCCGAACCAACAGGAACCCACTGCAAGTATTCCCTCCCCATCCGGGCCACCACCCGAGGCGATCGCGGCCTGCCGGAACAAAAACCCAGGCATGACCTGCGGCTTCATGGGATACCGTCACGAACTCCTGACCGGAGTCTGTTCTTTCCCACCCCCAGGCCGCATACCCGTTGCCGCAGACCACGGTTCCGAACAACCGGCATCCGGCAAGACCCATGAACCAGGTAACCTGCCTCTGGCGTGCCGCCCTTTGCGGCGTGGTTCCCCTGGTCACATGCCAAGGGATTGAAGCGCTTCCAGAGAATCCTCCTCCTGGTGGGATGGGTCGGCAAATTTTTCTCTGACTTCCAGAATGGCCGGAAGGATCCTGGAAAACAGATCCACGAGGCTGGGATCGAAGTGCGTTCCGGAACACCGTTGCAACTCGGCCATGGCCTGTGGGACAGACCAGGCTTCCTTGTAGGGACGTTTTGAGGTCAAGGCATCGAAAACGTCCGTCACGGCGCTGATACGCCCTTCGAGGGGGATCCCCTCCCCTCGCAAGCCGTAGGGGTAGCCCGACCCATCCCACTTTTCATGATGGGTCAAGGCGATGATGTGCGCCGTTTTGAGAGGTTCTTCGTCGTGACCAAACAACATATGGGCGCCAATGGTGGTATGGGTCTTCATGATGGCATACTCCTCTTCGGTCAGACGCCCCCTCTTGAGGAGAATGGCATCGGTGATGCCAATTTTGCCAACGTCATGCATCGGCGCCGCATTGAGGAGGATTTCGCACCGGTCATCGTCCAGACCGGTCGCCTTGCCCAACAAAGCTGCAAAGCGACTCATGCGAATGATGTGCATCCCGGTTTCGTTATCCCGAAACTCCGAAGCCATGCCCAAACGGTGGATAATCTCCAATCGGGTTTCCTTGAGGGCCTTGTGGGTACTTTCCAGCACCTCTTCCATTTTGCGCCGCTGAATGATGGTCGCCAGGGTCTGGGAAATGGTGTGCAAAATGCCCTCTTCCTCGTGATTGAAGGGGTGTCCGTCGGGAAGAAGGATGGATAGAACCCCCAATAGCTGCCGGTGAAACAGGATAGGGACACAGTAGTGGCCATGGGGCTGGATCTCCGTCAAGTGACGGTCATGGCGCAGATCGCGCCAATTGGCGAAAACGGTTGTTCGGGTGGTTGCCGCCAGACCACACAGGCAACTTCCATAGGGAACCTGTGCGCAAGCTTCGGCAAGGTTGCCCTGGTGCGTTTTTTGGACAGCCAAATGCAGCACTTGGGTCCGCTCATCTGCCAAAAAAATGCCTCCTCCCATGCGTGCGGCAAACCAGGGCAGGGTGTGGATGATCTCCAGGGCGACCTCCAACTGACGTGTCAGCGTGAGGGGTTCCAAAGCAGTCTCCAGCAAAGCACTGATGGCCACACGATTCTGCATGGCCCGCTCCCGTTCCTGCTCCAGCCGTTTACGTTTGGTGATGTTGCGCATGATGCCGGAAAAGAAGAGCTGCCCGCCCGCCTCCCACATGGCGAGAGTCGCCTCCAGAGGAAATTCCTCCCCTCCCTTGTGCAGTCCGACCAATTCAACCGTGGTGCCAGACAAACACAACTCCCTGCTGCCGACCGCTCGACCAAAGCCCAGAAGGTGAGAGCTGCGCAGCCTCTGGGGCATCAACATGGTAAGGGATTGGTGGAGAACCTCCGTCTCGGTATAGCCAAAGGCCTCCTGGGCGCTCCGGTTCCATAGGATGATTCGGCCCTCCGCGTCAGCCGTAACGATGGCGTGTGCAGAGGAGTGGACAATGGAACGAAATCGCCCCTCGCTCTCAAGAATTTTACGTTCGAGGTGGCGACGTTGCAGGAGGTTGGCAATCCGGTGGCGCAGAAGCGCCCAGTTGATCGGTTTTGTGATGAACTCCTCCACCCCAAGGCGGAAAGCCTGATCCACCGACTCCTCGTCGGCCAGACCGGTCACCATGATGATGGGAACCCTCTTGTCCGTGTCCAGTTTGCACAGCTCTTGCGTGGCTTGGAAGCCACTCATCCCCGGCATATTGGCATCCATGAGAACCAAGTCGGGCCGGCGCGTGCGAAACATCTGGATCGCCTGGTGACCGCTTTCGGCCAGGAGAGGGAGGAAGCCGTTTTTTTCCAAAAATCGGCTCAGCAACAGCCGCATATCCGGATCGTCATCCGTGACCAGAATGCAGGGAAGAGAGTCGCCGACGTTCAGGGGATCCACCATACGCAGACCTCTCTTTGGCCAACCCGGGCAACCGCCAACAATTCGTTCATGGCATGTTACCACATTCCAGGCTGCGTTAACACTTTTTCTACCAATTTTCATGTTGTTGTATGACTTAGGCCATGTTGGCAGGAAAATTGCGAAACACTGTCACAGGTGCCCCTCCAGAGGGGATGCCCCCTGATGGTGGATTATAAGTATCTGATCATAAAGCATGTGTACAGAACAGGTTTGTTTTTTACGACGGATCGCATTACCTTACCATCCTGCAAACCACAACGACGGGAAAAGGGTGTCATGTTGCCAACATGTTGCAGAACCGGGACGGCTAGAATTCTCTTCATTCTCCTGGTATTGGCTGGGGTGTTCGGCCCCTTTTCGACTTATGCAGCCGATGAGCGTCAGCAACTGTCTGCTGCTCATGTGCAAAAGGTCTCCTTACAAAAATTGACGCATAAGTCAAAAAAATTGGGGAAGAAGCACGTTAGCAAGACAAAACAGCGGTCGAAGAATGCCCGACATGCCAGGGCAGTCGTCGATCCAGCGGCCAACTACGCCGACCTGGTCATTGACGCCAGAACGGGCCGCATTCTGCATGCGACCAGCCCGGACGAGCTTCGTCATCCCGCTTCTCTGACCAAAATGATGACGCTCTATCTGGCATTCGATGCCCTGAAAAGGGGTCAGCTGCGTCTTGACCAACAACTGCCCATCTCGCCAAACGCAGCCAACCAGGAACCTTCCAAACTGGGCCTGAAAGTTGGCCGGCAAATCCGCGTCGAGGATGCCCTGTTGGGGCTGGTCACCAAATCCGCCAACGATGCCACGGTCGTGTTGGCCGAGGCCATGGGCCAAAGTGAAGATGGATTCGTGCGCTTGATGAACGACAAAGCCCGGGATTTGGGGATGACCCACACAGTATTCCGCAACTCATCCGGCCTGCCAGACCCTGACCAGGTCTCCACCGCACGCGATATGGCCGTTCTTGGGTATGCCCTTATCTATCATCATCCACAGTTCTATCCCTACTTCAGCCGCGAGGCGTTCACCTACGCAGGTGTGCATCACAACAACCACAACCACTTGATGAGCCGCTATCAAGGCATGGATGGCATCAAAACCGGGTACACCCGTGCCTCTGGCTTTAACCTTGTGGGATCGACGGTGCGTGGGTCGACACGATTGATCGCTGTCGTCTTTGGTGGCCGTTCTGCCGTAGCTCGGGACAATAGGGTGGAAGCTTTGCTGGATCAGGCTTTCGCTCAATTGCAAAGTGAGCGCTCGTTTCAGCAGGTAGCGTCGGTCCGCGGCAACGCAGCGGGGACCACTCCAGGCCGGGTTGCTGTTCCCCTCAAGGCGCCGGTCAATGCCGGACCGCGTCAGAGTGTGCCTGGAAAGTTCGACAACTCCTGACCGCACCGCTTCGCCCCAAACCCCACCAGGACACTGTCCTGGTGGGTGGGGTGCAACTACAAAACGGCGCGATTTTTGCTTGAAATATTTCCGACGGTTGACCATGCATCATCAATCAGCATCGGACTGGCCAAAGGATCCCTGGAGATCATGCGCGACATCGAGCCGAACGAATCCCTGCCCCCCCTCTTGAGCGCCGAATTGCGCAGCCTTCTCCGTTGGGCTGACCGGGTGGATAACGACAGCGCCTGGGCACATTGGCGCAATCTGGAGTGCATCATGGGGCCGCTGCTGGTCTCGGGTGCTCCAGAGAGCTTTGCGGGACAGCCCCAACTTTCCCAGGAGATACCTCCCCCCCTTCCACCCCGTACCGTGAGAGAAGTGGAAAAAAATGCCTCCGTAGCCATGCCATCGACACGTCTCGTTTCGTAACACAGGCCTGAAAGCATCCTGACGCTCAGTTGTTCCATGTTCCGGTCAGGATATTGGATACAGAGTCAGACCTGGCGCCGGCAAGGGATTCTCCCTCCCTGATTCCCTCTTGCTCCCCTTCCCGGTTTCATGATTCCAGGCTGAGAGTGTGGCTCTGTTGACGCATCTCCCTCAAGCGCCATTTTTTTGTCGGCGCAGAAGGGTGGGTGCTCCCTGGAATGGGAATCACTCCCACTTTTTGGGGGTGGTGTCTGGGAGTTTCTCGGTGTCGTCGGTCGGTTGCCGTGGCGCAAACGCAGGCGGCAACCCAGCTTCCGGGTTGGGGGTTTTGCCCTGATCCATCTCGGCCAGCGCTTTGATGGCACCGGCATAGCCCTGTTTTGCCGCCAGTTCAAACCATTGTCTGGCTACAGCGCGATCCATGGGGAGAGCCTTGCCAAGGGCATGGTGGAACCCCATCATGGTCTGTGCAGCCGGAACGCCTCGTTCGGCAGCCTTGCGGCACCACTCCAGGGAGAGCTTCTGATCAGCCGGGACAATAGTTCCCTCCGCATAAATGGAACACAGGTAAGCCTGGGCAATCGGATGTTGGTTTTCCTGAGCCGCTGTCTGAAACCATTTCAGGGCCTCGTTGTTGTCCTGTGGGACATCCGTTCCTCCAAGGTAAAGAAAACCGAGTCGGGCCTGGGACTCCGCATGCCCTTGTTGTGCTGCCCTGCGGTACCACTGTGCAGCTTTCAACGGATCCCTGACGACCCCCTGCCCCTCCTCAAGCATACGACCAACCAAAAACTGGGCACGCGGGTCATCCTTCTCTGCAATGTGGAGAAAAAGGCTGTAGGCCATGTTGGCATAACCGCTTTTCAGAGCCACGACCGCTTCTTGAAAATCTTTCTCTTGATTGGGATCCTGACGCGAGGCGCTTCCGCCAACAATGGGCCATATCATCATGAATAACAATGCAAACCAAACATGTGCCGATTTTCCGACGCTGCTTCCCGGTTTGGACCCTTGCAAAAGGGATAAAAGCGATAATTTCTTGACGACCATGATCCGCATCACCCATGAACTGTTGAATTTATTGTGACTTCCAAACATACCCCACCTGGAACGGAAGCTGCATTTACCGGCCATGAACACCCACCAATCCGTTCTGCATGAACATGAAAGATGAACAGCGATGGACTTTCACATCATAGCCAAAAAGAACGACTTCAGAATCTACGACCTGGATGACCGGCAATACGTGGTGGTGGGACTCAAGACGTTGGAAGATGCCCAAAGGGTTCATCGCAAGCTCCTCAAACTGAGGGAAGCGATTGCCAAACTGCCGGCCAAACAGCAGGTTCCGAGTTCCCGCGTTGCTCCTCAAGCCGAGAGTGCCTGAAGAGTTACCGGACCGTGTACCCCTCCGGTGGGAGATTTGGATCCCCACCGGAGAACTCTCCTCCGACCTCTGTCCTGTCCTCCCTTCTCTTCTCCCCCGCTTGCCCTTGATCCAGCCCGACTGACCCTCTCGCCGTGCGCACGTTCGCCACGCCCGGCAACGATGCCCGTTCTCTCGCCATGCGCACATTCGCCACGCTCGGCAGCAATCAAGGATCGTCGTTGCCTGGCAATCCACGGGTGAGGCTGTTCAACTCCCGCATCTCCTCAGGCGACAAAATCTGCCCCATGGAGCTTGGCGGGTCTGTTTCGGAAGTATGGGCAAGGAGGTTTTTCTCTTCCTGGGCACGCACGACCTTCAGATTGCGCTCCCAGGCCCGGAGCTTGGCCTCCAAAAGGTTTTGATTGAAGGGTTTGGTGATCAGGTCATCACCACCCGAATCAAGACATTGGGCCAGATCATACGCATCCGTCATGGCTGTCAGGAAAAGAATCGGTACGAACCGGCCTGCACAGAGACGCTTGATTTCGCGTGCAACCTGGCAGCCGTCCATATTGGGCATGCAGACATCCAGGATCACCAGATCTGGACCGTCAACCTGGAATCGTTCAATTCCACTCGGACCATCGAAGGCCTGGAGAATCTCATAACCATCGTCGTGCAATATCTCGGCAATCAGGATATTCACGAGCCGGTCGTCGTCGATGACCAGAACTTTCATTCCAACATCCCCCTTCTGCCCCCTCTTGCGGGAACATTTTCTCGGGAAGAGGAGTTTTCAAGGGAAAACAATAACAAACAATGTGACCAAAATCCAGGTTTCCCGTATATTGCCAGCTTTCATGCAACTGTCAGCACCCGACAACGGATCGGGGTCAGAGTGCCGAATAGTTGCGTTTTTGTGAGAATTCGATCAAGTGATCCTTCGCTGCGGTCGATGAAAGGGTCAGGGAGCAAGAGGAAAACTTTCAAACAGCAGGGAGAGTCCAATGGAACGCCGCAATGAACCGATGGGTGGAAGCGATCCCATTTCTCAATCCATTCGTGAGTTCGAACTCGTGGTCAAGTCTCTGAATGCGCTGTTCGATGAGCTGGGCAAACAGTACCTGGAGCATGTCCCGCAGCCCTCCCGAAAAAAGTTCAGTTGATTGGGTTTGACACCTCTTTCTGGCCGCCCAAACCCTTCGGCGCGGTCTCTCCGCTTCGGCCATCCCACCCCACGGGGGTGGCCGAAGATGGCGGGGACTTTGGGGTGCACCCCTGCCACAGGGTTCAGCCCGGCCTGACGAGGCGTGGTCAACCCAGCCTGTCAAGGCGCCGGGCGCGAAAACGGACACCCAAAGATTCGGCAAGGTGGTGACAAGCAGCAATATCCACACCCTCAGCCCCGTCAATGGCCGTCGCGGTCACATCCGGGACGTGGGCACGCACGGCGCGTATGAAGGCGAGCATGCCCTCATATGAGCCCGCCAGGGATGGTCGGCAAAGTCGGTCGTAAGTGGCTTGGTTCTGTGCAGTGAGGGAAACGGAAACAGCGTCGATCACTCCGTGAAATTTCGGAGTCACATCCTCACGATAAAGCAAATTGGCCAGGCCATCCGTGTTCAGCCGTACACGGCGCCCCCCCCGGCGTTTGATCTCGGCGGCGACATCCAGAATCACCGCCAGGCGTAACGTCGGTTCGCCAAAACCGCAGAAGACAACCTCGTCATAACCGGATACCTCCCCCATGGCTTCGATCAGCTCAGCTGCCGAGGGGTTGCGAGTCAAGGTCAGGTCATACTCGTGGACCTCCGGTTCGTCACGCCACTTGGGGCAATATTGACAGCGAAGGGTGCAACCCCGGGTCACATTCAGGTAGAGCCCCTGGCCAATGGTATAGGCCAGAAGGCCCGGAGAAGTGGCAGACACCCCACCCCCTCCCGATGTGCCGATGCGAAAAAGTTTGCGATAGTTTCGAGTTGTGGCAGCAGCAAACACTGCCAGAGGGATCTGGCGCCACTCCGCCAAAGTGCGTGCCACATGCACGACATACGCTGGAACGTTGCGCTTACCCCGGAACGGTACCGGCGTCAGGTAGGGCGCATCTGTCTCGATCAACATGCGTTCCAGGGGTATCCCGGAGGCTATGTCACGCAAAGCATGGGCGTTGCGGAAGGTGACGACACCCGAAAACGAGAGATGAAAACCCCGCAACAAAGCCCAATCGGCCAACTCTTGTGAACCCGTAAAGCAGTGGATCACGCCGCCGCGCCCCGGAATTCCCTCCTCTTCCAGGATACGCCGTGTATCCTCTTCAGCCTCACGGGTATGGACAACCAACGGCAAATCCGCCCGGTGCGCGGCACGAATATGTTCCCGGAAATGGGCCTCCTGCAAGGGTCGGGGACTCCGGTCATGATGAAAATCAAGACCCGTCTCCCCAATGGCAACCACCTTGGGGTGTTCACACGCTTCCAGGATGGCCCCGACCGTGACGCTCTCCTCTTCAGCGTAGTGTGGGTGGATCCCGACAGTGGCATACAGGTTGGGAAACCTTTCGGCCATGGCACAGAGGCGCCCCGCATCCTTCAAACGTGTGCCCACCGTCGTGACAAAACCAACACCTGCGGACTGGGCGTCTAAAAATACCTGCTCCCACTCTCCCTGAAAATCCGGAAAATCGAGGTGGGCGTGGCTGTCAGCAAAAACCATGGCGCTGCTCATGCGTTCATCTCTCTCCAGATGGGGCCTTGCCACTCTTTCCTGGCGCCGTTTTATGGGTAACCTGCTCTTTCTCTGGACTCTTCTTTCTGCGCACACGCCGCCGACGTTTGCGTTTCTCCCCCTCTCCTTCGGCAACCTTCACCTCAGCCCTCGCCTCGGGCTTCGCTTCGGGCCGTGGCACAGACCGTTTTCCGGAAGAGGCTTTTTCACCTCTCCTTGCAGCAGGGGCCGCACCGGAAGGGGCGGAGAGAGGAAGAGGGTTCATGACCGGGAGTTCCAACTCCTCCACGACCGCATCACTCTCCTCAGCCACATCCGGATCACCGGCTGGCCGATCTTCCGGATTGACGTAGGTCAGTTCGGCAATAGTCAAGTTTGCCCTGCCCCCGGTTTCGTCACAAAATTGAACCTCCGCTGTGCCACGGATGGGATGAATGTTGCGGATCTGCACCTCCCGGCCATCCTGCGTGCGCATTCGGCAGTTGACCTTGGGCAATGTACCGCGCAACGTCCGGTACAGTTCATTTTCATAACCCAGACAACACATCAGGCGTCCACACACACCGGAAATGGCATCCGGGTTGAGGGACAACTCCTGATTTTTGGCCATTCTGACCGAAACCGGGTAAAATTTGTCCAAATGTCCCGCACAGCAAAAAGTCCGGCCACAGGGCCCGAGACCATTCAGCAACCGGGTCTCATCCCGCACCCCGATTTGCCGCATCTCCACCCGCATCTGGAAATGCCGGGCCAGGATACGAACCAATTCCCGAAAATCGACGCGATTTTCTGCTGTGAAATAAAAGATCGCCTTGGTGCCATCCGGCATGAAGGTGACCTTGGAAAGCTTCATGGCCAGACCCAGTTGGCGGATACTCTCTTTGCAGAGTATGCGTGCCTGGAGTTCCCTCTCCTGACACCATTGCCGCCGTTCGTACTCCTCCCCGTCAAGGGCCCGTTTGATCTGCTTGATCGGACCGGGATAGAGGCGTTCCTGAGCTGGCATCTCCTCCTGGTGGGAGGCAAAAACCACCACGCCGTTCTCTTCGCCGTGCGAGGTTTGCACCACAACGTTTCCGTTGGCTTGCAACATCTGCATCCTGGCTCCTACCCGATACACCATGCAGGAGTGCGGCAAACGGATCCCGACGATCTGCCACACCTCACCTGGAGGAACAGGGACCGGATCCTCACGGACCATGGGTTCCAAAATGACATCCGGAGGAGCAGTCAAATCCTCCCAGGAGTCGTCCGGCCCATCCTCGGCATCCAGCTTTAAATCAACCGGGATATCTGTAACCGTCTCCTGTGCATCCATTGTGAACGCCACCTTGTCCATCTGCGCTGCACCCATTTACACGTGTAATTGTTCGGCACCATTTGAACAAGAGATTGGATATGAAAGCCTTTGTCAGGGCTTCGCCCCGAACTCCACCTGGATTCTGCCTGAAGCCATGCCAGGGAGCCCACATCCTGGACACCGATGCGTGGCCGGGTGGCGGATCATTGCCTTAAATTTCTGTTATCATTCAGAAGGAAGCGCCCCGCCAACGCGCCAAATGGATCAACAACGTCTCCATGACCATCTGCCGATTCAGATTGAAGGTTTCCGCCTGTCGAAACATCTCCCGGCTTTTTCGGCCCAGGTCAAGGGCCAGGATTGCCGAACCCCCTGTCTGCCAACAGGAAACGCTCTCCCGGATATTATCCCGGAACCACGCCATGAGAAAGGCCTGGGCCAACAGAAATCGTTCGGGTTGCTTTTTGTGCGTCCAAAATGCGGCGATCTCACAAAGCGCCGCCAACGAACAGCGTGGCAATTTTTCCATATCCAGATAGAACCTATCTTTCAATTCCTTGAAATCACTAGTACATAGTTGGATCAACCGACTGACGCTCCCTTCGGCATGGTTGATCGCTTCATCGCGGGTTTCCTGGTCCATGTCTGCCAGTTGTCTGGATGCCACCTGCATCAACTCTTCCCGGCTCAGGGGAAAGAAACGGATCATCTGGCAGCGTGACCGGATGGTCGGCAACAAAGCTCCCAAACGACGGGTGTTCAAAACAAGCAGTGAACCGGGCGGGGGCTCTTCAAGGGTTTTCAGGAGGGCATGCGCGGCCCCTTCATTCATCAAGGCAGCGTCATCCACGATGGCCACCTTGCATCCGGCCTCCAGGGGGGTCAGCGCAAGAAAACTACATAGTTCACGAATTTGTTCGACCACAATTCGGGTTTTCAGCTTTTCACCGGAACCCGCATCCTCCGCCTCCCGACCATCGCCAGAAGCGGACAACAACCCCACCCGCACCAGGTCCGGATGGTATCCCCCCATGACCTTGTCGTGGATGGTGCGACACCTTTCACAGCGACCACACCCCGAACAGCCCATCCCGGCGCCGCTTCGAGTCTGCTGGTGACAAAAGAGCGCCGCTGCAAAGGCGCAAGCCACGCTCGCCTTGCCAATGCCGGAAGGACCGGAAAAAATCATGGCATGCGGCACGCGCCCGCTCTGCAAAAAACCCTGCAATCGCGCCAATGCCTCCCGATGTCCGCAGATACTCTCAAATCCTGGAGTGGACATCACCAAGCCTTGCCTGAATCTGCTGAAAAATCACCTCAGGGGATTGCGAGGCATCCACAAGATGAATCCTTTCCGGCTCCTGGCGGGCAAGGTGCAAAAAACCCTCCCGGACCCGACGATGAAACGCCAGGTTTTCTTGATCCAGTCGCGTCAAAAGGGTCAAGCGGTGGTGGCATCTTGTCAAACCTGTTTCGGGGTCAACGTCCAACAAGATGGTCAGGTCCGGCACAAGGCCACCTCTGGCCAGCGCCCCCAGGCGCACGATCATTTCCGAATCCAGACCACGACCATAGCCCTGATAAGCCAGCGTACTGTCTTGGAAACGGTCACACAACACCCAGGTTCCCCGGATCAACGCAGGACGGATGACCTCGCCAACATGCTGGGCACGCGCCGCAAGAATCAGATACAACTCTGTCTCGGCGCACACCCCTTCCGCATCACCGGCCAGGAACAACTCCCGGATACGCTCCGCCAAGGGCGAACCGCCCGGCTCCCGAGTGGCATGCACCACAACGCCCCGGGAGTGCAGGAACTGGGACAGCATCGCGATTTGCGTGGATTTGCCGGCTCCCTCAACCCCCTCAAAGGTGATGAAACGGCCACGCATGCCCCCCCCCTTCCTGCCGCCCTCAGCGACCACCTGGATGCTGGAAGCGCACAACATTTTTATTGTGCTCGGACAGATTACGCGAAAAAATGTGCGTCCCATCACCCCGGGAGACGAAATAAAGATCCTCGCTCTCCTCTGGATGCAGGGCGGCATGGATGGAGGCCCGACCCGGATTGCAGATCGGTGTCGGTGGAAGTCCAGGAATGGTATACGTGTTATAAGGCGTGGGCGCCAACAGTTGGGCCCGGGTCAAAGAACCCATGAAATTGGGAATCCCGTAAACGACGGTCGGGTCACTTTGCAACTTCATTTTGCGCCGCAGGCGATTGTGGAACACCCCGGAGACATGGGGCCGTTCCGCAGCGTTGCCCGTCTCTTTTTCGATCATGGAAGCGATGATCAGGGTCTCGTAGATCGACAGGGTATACCCGGGAGGACGTGTCATCCACTCCTGATCCAAAACCTTTTTGCCCTGAGTGACCATGCGCAGAATGATATCGTCCTTCGGATCCTTGATGCGATAGTAGTAGGTGTTCGGGAACAGAAAGCCCTCCAGGGAGTGGGCCTCCAGCCCCAAACGCGCAGGCAGGCCCGGGTCAGCCACAGCCATCGCAGCTTCCAGGAGATCCTTTTTTTTTAGGTGATCGGCAACCTCTCGCAGCGTCAACCCCTCCGCAATCACCAGCTTCCCTTTGGCGACATCGCCACGCCGGAGACGATCAAGAATCGCATCAACACGCATCCCCTTTTCAAAACGGTAATACCCGGCCTGAAAAAGGATCGAATCGCGCACCACGCCCAGAAGCACGAACCACGTTGGCGAGGATACGATTCCCAACTGCGCCAATTCGTGGGCTGTCTTTTGTATTCCCCACCCCTTTTGAACGGCCAATTCGACAGACCCCGGAACCTCGTACTCCCGAAAGCCCCTGAAATCTTTATAGAGATAACTGGAGACAATGAAAGATCCGAGGACAACCCCACCCATGGTGATAAGACGCCAATTGTCGAAGAACCGTTTCAAGGAGGGCTCAATCGTAACGCTTCAGCACCAATGAAGCGTTCGTCCCTCCAAATCCGAAAGAGTTGGACATGGCGTATTCCAGTTTCTTTTCCCTGGCGGTATGCGGCACATAGTCCAGATCGCATCCGGCTTCAATATCGGGCGCATCGAGGTTGATCGTGGGGGGAACGACGCCATGATGCAGCGCCAAGGCCGTAAAGATGGCCTCCACGCCACCGGCGGCGCCCAGGAGATGACCGGTCATGGACTTCGTGGAGCAAACCATGACCCGTTTGGCATCTTCTGCGCCAAAGACTCTCTTGATGGCCATCGTCTCCACCACATCTCCCAGGGGGGTGGAGGTACCATGGGCATTGATATGGTTGATCTTGTCTGGAGAGATACGCGCATCATCCAGGGCGGACTTCATGCACCGCGCCGCTCCGTCGCCATCAGGATCCGGGGCCGTGATATGGTGGGCATCGCCGGACATGCCGAAACCGCACACCTCGGCATAAATTCTCGCTCCCCGTTTCCTGGCGGATTCAAGCTCTTCGAGAACCACCACTCCTGCCCCTTCAGAAGGGACAAAGCCGTCGCGATCCCGATCCCAGGGCCGTGAGGCCGCCTGGGGATCGTCGTTGCGGCTGGAAAGGGCCTTGGCCGCAGCGAACCCGCCAACGCCGAGCTCACACAAGGCAGCCTCCGCACCACCGGCCAGCATGACATCGGCCTCCCCCCGTTTGATGATACGCATGCCGTCGCCGATGGCATGACTGCCCGTGGCACAAGCCGTCACGACGGAGTGGTTGGGGCCTTTGAGGCCATATTTGATGGCGACATGCCCGGAGATCAGATTGGAGAGGGACATGGGAATGAAGAAGGGGGAGATCCGACGTGGTCCTTTTTCCTTCAGGGCCCAAGCCTGATTTTGTATGGATATGAGGCCGCCGATGCCGGAGCCGATAATAGTACCGATGCGCGTGGCATTTTCTTCGCTGACGGTCAGGCCGCTGTCTTCCCAAGCGAACTGGGCCGCAACCAGGCCGAAGTGAATAAAAAGATCCATTTTTTTGATCTCTTTTTTGGGGATCCAATCTTCGGGATTGAAATCCCTGCACTCTCCGGCAATGCGTGTGGAATACTCCTCGGCGTTGAAGCGGGTGATGGGGCCGATGCCTGACCTGCCCGCCAGCAAGGCCGACCAAGTCTTCTCGTTGCCGGTGCCGCAAGGGGTAATCAGACCCACCCCGGTGATGACCACTCTACGATCCACAGGAGGCTCTCCCAAAAAATGAGCGCCAGCCGCTCGGCAGACGAGGCTGACGCTGCAAATTGACTTGTTTCAAGATCAAGATGCGAGGCGCGCTGCGATATAGTCAACGGCCTGTTTGACGGTTGTGATTTTTTCGGCATCCTCGTCAGGAATTTCGCAACCAAACTCCTCTTCAAGGGCCATGACCAGCTCAACTGTATCCAGAGAGTCTGCCCCGAGGTCATCCACAAAGTTGGACTCTTCGGTCACCATATTTGCATCCACACCCAACTGATCGATCACGGTCTTAATGACGCGCTGTGCAATATCGCTCATGAGATCTTATCCCTTCTATCTGCAATTTTTGATGACAAAACCAGACCGCATGCACGGGGAAACCAGACAAAACATCTTCAACAACAACAGGCAATCCATCAAGACATGTACATGCCGCCATTGACGTGAATGGTCTCCCCCGTGATGTAACCGGCCTCATCCGAGGCCAAAAAAGCAATCGCGTAGGCCACATCCTCTGCCCGCCCCATGGCCCCCAGGGGTATTTGCGCCAGCATGGCTTCTTTTGCCGTCGCACCCAGCACATCGGTCATACGGGTCTGGATGAAACCAGGCGCCACACAATTGGCTGTCACTCCGCGCGATGCCACTTCCCGGGCCAAGCTCTTGGTAAAGCCCATCAAACCTGCCTTGCTGGCCGCATAATTGGCCTGGCCGGCATTGCCCGTAACGCCGACAACCGAGGCAACACTGATGATGCGCCCATAGCGCGCCTTCATCATGGAACGAAGAACCATACGGGTCAGATGGAAGGCACTGGTGAGGTTGATGTTCAGCACATCATCCCACTCGGAATCCTTCATCCGGATCATCAGGTTGTCACGGGTGATGCCCGCATTGTTCACCAGAATGTCGATGCGACCGAATCGTTCTGTAGCTTGTTTGACCACCTCTTCGAGGCGGGAGCGTGAGGCCATATCCGCCTCGTATCCTTCCGCCTCGGCGGAGAGGGCCCGCACCTCCTGCAAGACCTCCGGGATCTTCTGAGCCTCATTGCTGGTGATGATAAGCTTCGCCCCGCGACGGGCAAGTTCCAACGCCGTCACCCTTCCGATTCCACTGGTCGAACCCGTAACAAGGGCAACGCGATCTTTCATAAGCATGGCAGACCCTGAACATGTTGCTTAAGTGGAAGGGGATCAAGCCGCAGGCAGGGCTGCCAGATCCTCAGGACCAGAAACATTGAAAACGGCCAAATTTTTATCGATCCGCTTGACCATGCCACTCAAAACCTTGCCGGTTCCCAGTTCGATAAAAAGATCCACGCCCAGGGCGACCAACCGGTGGATGATCGCCTCCCACATGACAGGCGCCGTAATAGCCTGTACAAGGCCCTTGCGCACCTCGTCGCCGAGGGACACCTCACGGGCTGTCACGTTGGAAACCAGGGGCGCAGAGAGATCCTTGAACGATATCTTCTCCATGGCCGCAGACATCTGCCGGGCCGCAGGCTCCATGAGAGGGCAATGAAAGGGGGCAGAGACGGCCAACATGACCGAGCGCT
The DNA here is from genome assembly GCA_015231175.1 of Magnetococcales bacterium. Classification (NCBI taxonomy): domain Bacteria; kingdom Pseudomonadati; phylum Pseudomonadota; class Magnetococcia; order Magnetococcales; species Magnetococcales bacterium. The sequence goes on from JADGBZ010000012.1 coordinate 45,491, forward strand.
TGGCTCCTGCTCCCTTGGCCATCTCCACAGCCTTCTCCACAGCATGTTTGTGGCCGGAAATGACAATCTGGGCCGAGGAGTTGTAGTTGGCGGCAACACACACCCCACCGGTTTCGGCTTGCGACTGGCGACACACTTCCTCGACCTGCGCTGCGGGGAGATTGAGTATGGCAGCCATGGCCCCGACACCCACCGGAACAGCCTGTTGCATGGACTGCCCGCGCAACCGGACCAGCGCCACCGCCTCGGCAAACGTGATGCCACCTGCGGCACAAACAGCCGCATACTCCCCCAGCGAGTGGCCAGCGACATAATCCGGTCGCAATCCGGTTTTGGAGAGAACCAACCGAAAGGCCGCCATGGCCGTCGTCACCAGGGCAGGCTGTGTATTTTCCGTCAAGGTCAGCTTTGCCTCCGGTCCCTCCAGCATCAACCGACTCAAGGAAAAACCCAGCACCCGGTCGGCTTCGGAAAACACGTCGCCGATCAGCTCACCGCAGGCCAACAAGGCCTGCCCCATGCCCACAGCCTGGGCTCCTTGCCCCGGAAACAGGAAGGCTCTCTTTCCCATAGCTTAAATCCTTTCAAACAATCCCGGAGGAACGGGGCGACCCAACCGTCGGTCCACACCTCGAAAAACACGGGCACTGGGGATTCCCTGCCACTCAGGGAAAACAAGGCCCTTGACCTGGACCTCATTGCGCAGACGTAAATATAAGGTTCAAACCATTCACGCAAGGGATCATGGGAAAAGAGGTAAATTTTTCCCAAACTCCTGCACTCTCCCAGCCCAGGAATCGCTCTTTCGGCTCAGGAAGATCGTCGGATCAGGCTGTCCTTGATCGAATCCAATTCGATAAACTCATCGGCCTGGCGGCGCAGCTCATCGGCGATCATGGGCGGATGGGTCACCAGGGAGCTGACCACGGTAACCTGTTTGCCAAGGTTTTGTACGGCCTCGACGATGGAGCGAAAATCACCGTCACCAGAAAAAAGGACGGCATGATCATAATAAGGCGCCATACTGATCATGCCCACAGCGATTTCGATATCCATGTTGCCCTTGGTTCTCTTGTTCCCGGTGACGGGATCCACATACTCCTTGATGGGTTTGGTCACAACGGTATAGCCATTGTAGGCAAGCCAATCCACCAGAGGGCGAATGGGAGAGTACTCCTGGTCATCCCCCAGCGCCGTATAATAGTAGGCGCGCACCAGCCGGCACCGGGCATGGAAGTAGTCAAGCAGCTTTTTGTAATCAAAATCAAATCCAAGGGAACGAATAGCCGCATACAGATTGGACCCATCAATGAAGACAGCCACTTTTTCATCCTGATAAAACATTCGTGAAATCCTTTGTTTGGAAGAGGGCAGCACACCGGATAACGATGCCATGGTTTCCTCATCCTCCCGACACTGCCCAGGCAAGAACTGCCGCAAAGCTCACGACAGGAGAGGATGCGTCCAAAAAAAATCCCGCACTCGGATATAAAGAGGCGCCGAAGGGGGTGGGTGTCCGAGCGACAAAAAACAAAACCATCCAGTCAATGCAGCAAAGAAATGATTGGAGCGGGAGAGGGGAGTCGAACCCCCGACATCAACCTTGGCAAGGTTGCGCTCTACCCCTGAGCTACTCCCGCACACCAGAGACGCGCAGACACATCAGGAAATTGTGGAGGCCGGGGTGGGATTTGAACCCACGAATAAAGGTTTTGCAGACCTCAGCGTTAGGCCACTTCGCCACCCGGCCATACATCCCCATCTTCATCAGGTGAGGGGAGAGACTGCCACGCCCGCCCCCGACACACAGGAGCCAACATGGAGCGGGAGAGGGGAGTCGAACCCCCGACATCAACCTTGGCAAGGTTGCGCTCTACCCCTGAGCTACTCCCGCTTGAAAATCCTACGCAATACCACACCATCCCCGTCAGAGTATGTCACCTCTCACACCCTGAAAGAGAGACCCGAGACCGGCCAGGCTGAACAAAGGCCCCCCGGACAGAACCTCCGCTTTATAAAAGATAAACAAAGACCCGTCAACCCCCCATGAATGCAACCACCCCAAAATCACCTCCGCCCGAACGTCAAATACTGGAACGGATACGGGGCCAAGCCTGTGCCAAATATTGATACCCGGTCTGCCAGGTAAGGATCGTGCAAATATAGAGGCACAACTCACCCGGCCCAGCCAAAGGCAAACCAAGCAGGCCATCCTGGAGCATGAGCATAATGATGGCGGCCATCTGGAAACCGGTCTTCCATTTGGCGAGACCAGAAACAGGCACGGATGAACCCAAACCGGCCATATACTCCCGCAAGCCGGTGATGGTGATCTCCCGAGCCGTGATGAGCAGGACAAGAACCAGGGGCGCACGCCCTTCCGACACCAACAAAACCAGGGCAGAAATGATCAACAATTTGTCCGCGACAGGATCAAAAAATTTTCCGAAGGGGGTCAACAACCCCCAACGCCTGGCCGCAAACCCGTCTGCCCAATCCGTAATGGCGGCCAGGGAAAAAAACAGCGCCGGCAAAATTTTTCCCCAACTCCCGGGCAGGTAGACACTGGCCACGAAAAAAGGGATCAAGCCAATACGCACAGCCGTTAAAAAATTCGGAAGATGGTTCCAAGCCATGGCAGACGCCAACTACCCTTCACTGTGCAACATGGTGTGGATCTGCTCAGCCAAGCCCAGCGCGATCCCCTTGACAGCGGTCAACTCGACTACCGAAGCGCCGCGTAGGTTTTTGACAGAACCGAAGTGACGAATCAAGGCCCTTTTGCGTTTGCTTCCGATGCCTGGGATGGCATCCAGATCGGAACGGGTCTGTTCACGGCTCCGTTTGTGCCGATGGTAGCCAACGGCGAAACGATGGGCCTCATCGCGAATATTTTGCAACAAAAACAAAACCGGCGAATCGGGAGGGAGTATAACGGGCGACAACTTGTCCGGCAAGAAGAGCCGCTCTTTTCCCGCGTGGCGATCAGCGCCTTTGGCCATGGCGCATAACGGGATCGCCGAAGCTTGGATTTCCCGGGCGACATCCATGACAGCATGCAACTGTCCCAAACCACCGTCAAGGATGATCAAGTCAGGTTGTTCCTCCGCTGCGGACTCCTGTTGCAGTTTGGTCAATCTTCGCCGCAACATGGCGGCCATACGGGCCGTATCGTCATGCAGGCGGTCGTCCGTCAAGGCATAACGTCGGTAGCCGCTCCTGACGAACCCGGAAACGCCGAACACCACCCGGGAACCAACAACGTTCCGATCCTGGATATGGGATACATCATATGCTTCGAGGCGTTCCAATGTCCCATCCAGGCCAAGCGCTGCGGCCAGTTGCTCCAGCCGGCGCCGATTTTCCGCCTCCCCGCCCAGGCGGCGCACCAGTGCCGCAGCCGCATTGGTGGTGGCCATTTCCAGGATGCGGCGGCGTCCACCTCGTTGGGGGAATCGCAGGGTGGCGCCCAACGCCTTGGAGAGCCACTCGACGTCCGGCACCACCAGATTGACCAGAATTTCGCGAGGAGGTTTTTTGTCTGCATAAAATTGCATCAGAAAGGCCTCCAGCACCTCTGCCACGGGAACGCCTGCCGTATTCTCCGGGAAAAACCCCCGATTGCCCAGGTTGATGCCGGCGCGAATGAAAAAAACCTGGACGGCATGGACCCCTTCCCGCTCGACAATGCAGACGGCGTCCAGATCATCATCCGGTTCCAGGTCGAGACGTCTCTTTTCCTGGACATGTCGAATCGACTGCATCCGATCCCGCAACATGGCAGCGGTCTCAAAATCATGGCGTTCCGAGGCCTCCCACATGGATTTGGCAAGTTCCTCAACCAACTGCCGGTCGCGCCCCTCCAAAAACAGAACCACTTCCCGGATCCAGTTGGCATATTGTTCCTCAGAGGTGCGTTCACAACAGGGTCCGGAACAGCGGCGGATTTGGAATTGCAGACACGGGCGGCGGCGACTTTGAAACTGTCCATCGTCACATTGCCGGATGGGAAATATTTTCTGTAAATATTTTAAAGTTTCTCTGACAGCCTGCACCGATGGATAGGGGCCGAAATACCGGCCTGCCTCCTGCCTCCCTCCCCGATAAAGGGAAAGACGCGGAAACCTCTGCTGCGTGGAAAGGTGAAGATAGGGATAGGATTTACTGTCCTTGAGCAAGACGTTGTAGCGGGGTTGCAACTCCCTGATCAAATGGGCTTCAAGGATGAGGGCATCGGTCTCCGATGCCGTGATGGTGATCTCCAGACGGCGCGCCTGCTGGATCATCACCTGGATGCGTGGAAGTGCGAGAGCACGGGAAAAATAAGACGAGACACGCCGCTTCAAGGATTTTGCCTTGCCGACGTAAAGAAGATCTCCCCCTTCGTTCAGGAAGCGGTAGACCCCGGGCAATTCCGGCAATCCCTCCAAGGTTGCATGCAGCGGGTGCATGGCCAGTTCACGCGGGGGGCTCGGTCTCTGACGCGGAAGGCGCAGCCTCTGACTCTGTCGCCGGTTGCAGCACGGCCAGCAACATCATGCCCACCCCAATGATGGCCATGGGCAGCGTCAACCATTGGCCCATGGTGAGGCCAAAACTCAAATAGCCAAGCTGCACATCCGGTTCCCGGACAAACTCCACCAAAAAACGAAACAGGGCGTAGAACGCCAGAAAAGCCCCCAACATGAAACCACGGGGCCGCTCACGGCGCCCCAACCACCAAAGAATGACAAACAGAACAACGCCTTCCAGTGCGGCCTCGTAAAGTTGGCTCGGATGCCGTGGCAAACTCCCAGCCCCGGGAAAAACCATACCCCATGGCAAGTCCGTTGTGCGGCCCCAAAGCTCACCGTTGATGAAATTGCCGATACGTCCCAAAAAAAGCCCCAGGGGAAAGATGGGAATGGCCATATCCGCCAAGGTCAGACAGGAGATGTTGCGCCGACGGGAAAACACATAGCAAAGGAACAAAACGCCAACAAGCCCCCCGTGAAAGGACATGCCCCCTTCCCACACCCTGAGGATGACCCAAGGATCGGCCCTGACATGGGCATACTGGTAGAAGAGAACATAACCCAGGCGCCCACCCAGAATGACGCCAGCCAGGATCCACACCACAAGATCCCCCAGCATATCCCGGTCCAGGTGGGGTAGATGACGTTTCGCACGATACTTGAGAAGCGGCCAGCCTAGAATGAAGGCCAACGTGTACATCATCCCGTACCAGCGAATTCCCAGGGGACCGATCTGAACAATGACCGGATCCAGATGAGGAAAGGCAATCATGCGGCTTGATCTCCTTCGGGAGGTTCAGGCTTGTCCGATTCCGGATAGCAGCCGAGATATTTAATGCTGTTGGTGAAAAATTTCAATTCATCCAGGGCATGTCTGACGGAGACATCGTTCGGGCGTCCCTGAAAATCCAGATAAAAGTGGTAGGCCCAGGGCATGCCCTGGATGGGTCTCGACTCCAGTCGGGTCAAATTGACGCCATTGGTGGCAAAACCGCCCAGACACTTGTAGAGAGCAGCCGGAATGTTGCGCACGGCAAACAGCAAACTGGTCTTGCACGGAAGGTCATCCGGGGGCGCGACCTCATCTCTGGCCACCAGGAGAAAACGGGTGGTGTTCATGCGGCAATCCTGAATATCCCTCTTCAACACCTTCAACCCGTACAGATCCGCACACAGCTCGGAAGCAACGGCCACATCCGCAGGGTTGCCGCGTTCCACCAGATCCGCCGCAGCCCCGGCTGTATCGTAGACGGAAAAACGTACCCAGTTGTAGCGTTTCAGGAAAGCTCGACACTGGGCCAACCCCTGAGGATGGGAATAGACCGCCTTCACCCCGTCGAGGTGGGCATCGGGCAATCCCAACAGGGAGTGACGCACCAACAGGTAGTGCTCCCCAACGATATGCAGTTTGTGGGTTGCCAACAGGTCATAACTGTCGCTGACCACACCCGCCATGCTGTTCTCGACGGGCAACATGCCGATGGCAGCCTTTCCATCCTCCACAGCCAGAAAAACATCCTCGAAACTGTAGCAGGGGAGCAGATCCCGACCTGGCAGTTTCTCCCGACAAGCCTGTTCACTGTAGGCCCCGCGCTTACCCTGAAAGGCGATCATGTCCGTGCATCCCACAATTCCTTGTCATTTTCCGCCAGTTCGGATACCCGAGTACAACCCTCTGGCAAGAGTGACTCACGGAGTCCATTCTTGCAAAGGATTTTTAGTTTGCACCGTTTTTTGGGCGCATACTGCGTATGCACGGTGAAACATCAAAAACACATGGTGGTGAAATCATGTTGGATGAACGGCGTTGCAAAGCAGACTCACGAGGCGCCATCGCCGTTAGCGCTACCGATTGGTCGCTCCAAGCGTCGGCACAAAATTTGGCAACCTCCCTCCAATTGCCTTTCGTCACCTTGGATAGCCACGATTATGCCTTCCTGTTGACCTGCACCCCGGAGCGCCTTGAGTTGCGGGCAACCGGTCCGGATGGTACCGGACCGGTTTATGTTTTCTTCGATCCGGGGGATTGGATCAACCGCAACCGTCCCGGCCAGGGGCGCCAACGTGACCTTGCAGTGGCCATGGGGTTGCGGCGCAGCAAACTCCTGCCTACCATCCTCGATGCGACGGCAGGATTGGGACGTGATGCCTACGCTTTGGCTTTGCTGGGCTGCAAGGTGACCATGATGGAGCGATCTCCCATCGTGGCCGCCCTGTTATGGGACGGCCTGGAGCGGGCGCTCCGGGAACCCCTTATCGCCCCTTTGGTGGAGAGGAATCTCATCTTTGTCCCGGGTAACGCCGTGTCTGTCATGCAAACCGGCGGGGATGACGCCGTGCGTCCAGATGTGGTCTATCTGGACCCCATGCATCCTCCCCGAACCAAGTCTGCCCTGGTTCGCAAGGAGATGCGCCATTTACGGGTCATTGTTGGTGATGATATGGACTCGCAGGATCTTTTGACGGCAGCCCTGGGCTACGCACGGCGGCGCGTCGTACTTAAACGCCCCCGTCGGGCTGAATGGCTTTCCCCACAGCACCCTAGCTACATCGTTTCAGGTCGCACGGTTCGCTACGAAGTCTATCTGATATAACCCTGAACATCAGGGCAATCGCATCTGAAAATGGCGCACCCGAGGCTGTGATCGCTGTCAACAACGAAACGGGGTCCAGGGGGCTGGCTCCCTGGATCCCGTTTCGTTGGCGGGTGGTGAATAGTTACTATTTGTCTTTAAGGGGGGCTGGGCAGTCACGACGGTTACTTTTTTTCCTTTGTTTCCTTTGTTTCAGGAAACAAAGCCTTCAGAGATTCATCCAAACTCACCGATTGCAAAGGGGTCAAGCGCAGAAGAAGCGGGCGATCGGGTGGAGCCAGTTGGTAGCTCTCTCCCTCTTTTTTGAAGGGGATTTTGAATGGAACGCCTTTGTTTTCCACTGTGACAACAAAATCGGGCGGGACAAGAGGAGCCTCAGCCTCAGCCGCAACCGCATCCCGCAACAACACCTCTGCAACCGATTGCCAGGCTGGATGGGGCCAATCCCCCTCCTCCTTGACTTTGCCATGCACGGCCATTTTATCCACCTCAACCGACTTCCCCTCTGCGGTCTTTTTTCTCTCTGCGTCCAAATGCTTCTCACCACGATCCAAAAGAAGGCGTTGCAGATCCAAACCAGGGGGAAGTGGGCGCAAATCGACCAGGCTCAGTGGGGGTTTGTCCAGCATCTTGGCAATGGTTGCCTCCAGAATCATGTTGTCCGGATCGCCCGGGCGCCTGGCCAAAAGCGAACCACCACTACGCCAAGCGACCAGAACGAGCGGTTCCCCTTTGCCTGGCTGCAAAGTCAGTTTCCAGTCCGGTTTTTCCGGTGGCGTCCCGACCGCAAAACTGACTGCCGCAGCGTGCAGCAATCCATCCAACCAGCCCTGTACCAGATGACCCGAAGCCCGGTCCGCAAAGGGTTTGACCAGTTGCCACGACCCGTTCTGATCCTGTTTCAGATGGATCTCCTGACCATCCTTGTCGACCAGACCCATGGCAACAATCTGTTGATTTTCCAGGGAAACACCCCATTTTTTAGCGCGCAGATCCTGCAATTTCTGGGTCAACCCGGAAATCTCATAGCTGGGAACCATGACCACGGGTCCGTCAGCGCCCAAGCGAAGATACCGGTTGGTGCTGGTAGGGGATTGACTGCCGAGCTGCAAAACGGTGGGAGCTCCAGACGCAGCATCATGCAGCGTCAACACGGCATCCGGTTCTGCCAAACCAAAATCGCCCGGGTTGTCGGGCTTGTCTGTGATTTTCTCTTTGAAGTGACGTTCCAGAACAGCGAAAAGGCGGGTAACGGCTTCCTGGTCAGTCAACATGGAGCCCGGAGAGGTGATCTCCCACTTGTCGGACTTTTTCTCCAACGTGATGGAGTTCTCACCCTTGGGTTGCAGAGTCGCCCGGGTCAGCTTGGCCACGGTCAGGGTGGAAATGGCACGCGAAAGCTCTTCAGCGTTCTTTTTTTGTATCTCGTTGCGGTCAGCCAGCCACAAACCCGCACCACAGGCCAACAGGATGGCCAGGAGGAGAAGATTGATCATCCAACCTCGGAACATGACGCCTCCTCATATACACGTTTCATACGGCTATTCACAATCCTTTTGGAAAAAGCCCCGACATGAGAGCCCTTGTCAGGGCTTCGCCCCGAACCCCACCAGGAAGAAGGGCACAGCCCTTCCTCCTGGACCTCCATCCCAGTCTTTCAATCGCCTTCTGGGCGGGTGCTGAACAGGTACCGATTATTTCCTTCTGCGTTTGGACCAGATCACAACACCGGTACCCACCAGGATCAGAGGAATGCCCAACAACGCCCCCAGGAAGAGAAATTGGGCCGTGCGACCAGGAATGGACAATCCGGCATCCATGTTTTTCTTGGGTTTGATGGCAATGAAGCTCTCATCCTCGGCCAGCCAACGCACCGTATTGAGGAAAAGGGTGTCGTTGCCGGAATATTGGATGTAAGCATTGGAGGCAAAATCCGAGTCCCCTGTAACGGCAAGCCGGAAATCCTTCTCCTGTACCGTAACACCCATCCAGATTGGACCTTTCAAATCCTTGTCTGGATTGAACTCCACCGTGCCCGACGAGATGTCTCCGGCTTCCAGCCAGCCACGATCAGCACCAGCCAGAATACGTGTCCGGGTGGGCCCGTTGGGCGCACTTGTGGGCTCCATGTTGATCCCACAAGCCTCGGCAAGGACGGCAGGCATCTTCAAATCCTTGGTGATGGGGTGGGATGGGTCATATTGGGAGATGATGGGGGTAGTCGGACCGGCCCCGAACAGACGGGACACCGGATCGATCACAACCCCTTCCTGGAAGGAGATGCCCTGGGTCAGAAGAAATTTTTCCAAACCGGATTGCGTGCGCGGGTCGCGCATGATCAAGGCCCGACCTTTACCGGCCTGCAACCATTTTTCGAGGCGTTCGACCTCCATGGGCAGCAAGGATTTGGCCGGCCCAGCCACGACCACAACGGTGGTATCCGCCGGAACGGCCTCCTCGCTGGCCAGATTCAACTCCTGGACCTGATACCCTTCACCCCGCAACAGCTGGGCGACGACCTGATAGGAGGCACGCTCCTCACCAGAAAGCGGATGTTCGCCATGACCGGTCAGGAAACGCAAAATTTTGACCGTTCCCTTCTGGAGCCGAATCAAAGCATTGGTCACCGACTCCTCCGTGGTTTCGGTGATTTTTTCCGACTTGTTGTTGGCACGCAGAAGGACGGTACCGTAGGTGGCGATGCTCTCCTGCCGGGCAAGGGCCGGGTTGCTGTCCGGGTTGATGAATTGAATGGTCAGTTTGGGATTAATCACCCGATATTTTTCCAGCAACTCTGAAATTTCACGTCGGCGATCCTTGTCTTCCTGAAGGAAAACCGTGGCAGAAAGACCTTTGTCGAAAGCTTGGACGGCTTTGACCGATTGCTCGGCCAAGGTATGCCGTCCGCTGTTGGTCCAGTCCCACTGCCTTGGATAGCGATTCGTGGCATAGGCCGCCACGATGAAGAGAAGGGCCAACAGCAAGCCGGTGAGCAAATTTTGCGTGCGCAGGTTCAAGCGGGTTGAACGATTCATTCTCATGGTCGAGTTCCCTCCTTGTGATCTCAGAATCCTTCTACCCGTTGTGCCAACAGGCGTTGCCGGGCAAAAGTCAGACCGGCAACCGAAACGATGATGAAATAGGCCAGATCAGCTGTACTGACGATCCCCTGGAGCAATTTTTCATAGTGGTCGATCAAGGAGGCGTATCCCAGGATGCGTCCGGCCCCCTCGGCGCCTGAATCCCCGAGCCAACCGACAATCCAGAGCAACAACAAGGCGCCAAACGTCAACACGGCGGCCACGACCGGATTGTCGGTCGCGCTGGAAGCTGCCACACCAATGGCGCCGAACGTGGCGGCCAAAAGAAACAGACCGATCATGCCAGAGAAAAATTGGCCCGGGTCGGGATGCCCATAGAGAAACAGCATGGCCGGCAACAGACCGATCAGAAGAACAGTCACCCCCAGAAACAAAAGCAACCCCAGATATTTACCCAAGACGATCTGTAAAGGGGAGAGTGGGGAAGAAGCCAACGCCGGCCAGGTGCCCCGGCGTTTTTCATCCGCGATCAGACGCATGCTGATCAAGGGAATGATGAGCAAAAGCAGGACAGCCGTGTTGCCCAACAGAGGCGTCACGGTCCATTCGGTCAGGGGCAATCCCCCTCCCATACCCTGGCCATAGGCCTGATATTGGAGCTGCCGGAGCAAATACTGTTGCACCAGACTGCCAAACATGTAGGCGCAAATGGCGAACAGAACGCCCAAAAGGGTCCAAGCCAGCGGCGAAAGAAACATGGATCGCCACTCGCGAACAGCCATGGTCCAGATCGCTTTCATGAATTCACCTCCGCAGGTGTGACAGAGTCGGATTCCGCCTTGGTCAGTTGCACAAAAATATCCTCCAGGGAGTGTGCATTGGGTGTCAGTTCCCGCAAATCCCAGTTGCCGGACACCGAACGCCGGACCAGCTCAGGGACCGGGTCTGCCTGCTCCTGGGGCGTGATGTGCCAGAGTTCCTCTTCCATGGACACAGCGGCAACCCCCGGTATGTCCATGATCGCCTTTTTATCGGGCGGCAATCCCCAACGAACCGTGATCCGCGCTCTTTGTTGACTGCGTTGTTCCAGGCCGGCCAGGGTATCTTCCACCACAATCCTCCCCTGGTGAATCAGAGCCACCCGGTCGCAGGTCATTTGGACTTCCGGCAGAATGTGGGTCGAGAGCAATACGGAGTGTTCGCCACCCAAGGTGCGGATCAGGCTGCGTATTTCCCGGATTTGCAGGGGATCCAACCCGGCTGTGGGCTCGTCGAGGATCACCACCTCCGGGGAGTGGACGATCGCCTGCGCGATACCCGCCCGCTGCCGATAACCCTTGGAAAGGTGTCCCAACAACCTGTCCGCCTGATCGGACAATCCACAGTGAGTCATAGCCCGGTCCAACGCATCCTTGAGGCGACTGGTCGGCACGCCGCGCAAACTGGCCAGATAAGCCAGGTATTCCCGGACCGTCATGTCATCGTAGATCGGCGGACTCTCCGGCAAAAACCCGATCTTGGCCCGTGCTGCCTCGGGTTTCTCCAAAATGTCCATGCCAGCCACACGGATGCTTCCTTCGGTGGGGGCCAGCAATCCCGCCAGGATGCGCATGGTGGTCGTCTTGCCGGCGCCATTCGGACCCAGAAACCCCATGACTTCGCCTCGTCTCACGTTGAGGGAGATCCGGTCCAAAACCCGATTGAGGCCGTAATAGCGCGTGAGTTCTGATACTTCTATCATGTTTTCGGACATCTGCGGCTCCTTCCGTTGTCATCCGTCATCTTCCGCGATCCCGCTCGCAGGCTCAACGATCACCATGCGCAGGGTTCGGGGGTTGGATGATCAGCGTGCTGGTATCGGTGTCGACGTGAAGTGAGTAAAAGATAATCATGCATGTGATGAATTTGCCATCACTCAACCTATCTATGGTTAAATAATAAGCACTCCACCCCTGTCCATTTTTGGAATTTTGTTTGCTTATCTTTTTGAAAGTGTTGAAAATGCTATCGATAAACAACAAGGCAGACAGACTGTCCTGCTTGGTACATGCTTTGCACCCCAGGCAAGCGATCAGGCTTTCCGGAGCTGTGCGCCCCCTGAACAAAAAAAGCCCTGCCAAGCCGAAACAAGAATTTTGATCGTTTTTTGGTCATTTTGCTTTTATGCTGTTCCACCCTTGACCCGGACCGGGATTGTCAGCTTGAATGCCCGGGATGTCCAGGGACGACGAAAAACAGGATACCGTGGATGCTCCCAGCCTGCAACTGCCGTTACCGGCCATGACCGGTCACTATTGAAAAACCCTTATCGCGTGGAAGGAGTGCATGATCGATGGCTGATCAGGAACAGGTTCGCAAGGCCCTTGATATGATCAAGGGTAACGAGGTGGAATTCGTGGATTTCCGGTTTACGGATTTCAAGGGCAAGTGGCAACACATCACGGCGCCCGCTGGCCGGGTCGGGGCGGAGGTGTTCGAGTCCGGTTTCGGTTTTGACGGCTCGTCCATCGCCGGATGGTGCGCCATCCATCAGTCCGACATGGTCTTTTTGCCGGATGCATCCACTGCCCAGTTGGATCCGTTCACCGAGGCCCCCACCCTGGTGTTGATCTGTGATGTCGTGGATCCCTTCACCGGCGAAGGTTACACCCGTGACCCGCGTGCGGTCGCCAAACGGGCGCAGTCCTACCTCCAGTATACTGGCGTTGGCGACACTATCTATTGTGGTCCGGAAGTTGAATTTTTTCTCTTCGACTCGGTTCGTTTCGGGTCCGGGGTCAACCACTGCTCCCATTTCATCGACTCGATCGAAGGCGCGTGGAACAGCAATACCGACTATGAAGAGGGAAACCGGGGGCATCGCCCCATGGTCAAAGGCGGATATTTCCCGGTTGCCCCGGTGGACTCCATGCAGGACATCCGCTCCGAAATGTCCACCATCATGGAAGAGATGGGACTCACCATCGAATTCCACCACCATGAGGTGGCCACGGCGGGCCAGTGCGAAATCGACATGAGATTCGGCCCCATGTTGCAGATGGCCGATAGCGTCCAGATCTACAAATACGTTGTGCATAACGTCGCCCACCAGCACGGTCGGACCGTCACCTTCATGCCGAAGCCCCTCTCCGGTGACAACGGCTCCGGCATGCACACCCACATGTCCATCTGGAAAGACGGCAAGCCGCTCTTTTTCGGCAATCAGTATGCGGACTTGTCGGAGATGGCCCTGCACTTTATCGGCGGTATCAAGAAGCACGCCAAGGCACTGAATGCCTTCACAAACCCCTCAACCAACTCCTACAAGCGCCTGATCCCGGGCTTCGAAGCTCCGGTGTTGTTGGCTCATTCGGCCCGGAACCGCTCTGCGAGCATCCGCATTCCGGCTTCCAACAATCCCAAAGGCAAGCGCTGTGAAATTCGCTTCCCGGATCCTTGCGCCAATCCTTACCTGGCCTTTTCTGCCATGTTGATGGCCGGGTTGGACGGTATCGAAAATCGGATCGATCCCGGCAGCCCCATGGACAAAAACCTCTATGATCTGCCCCCGGAAGAGTTGAAAAATATTCCCACCGTCTGCGGATCCCTGCGGGAAGCCCTGGCTGAACTGAGTGCCAACCGGGAATTCCTCAAAAAAGGCGATGTCTTCAGCGATGATTTGATCGACGCATGGATCGAGTTGAAGATGTCGGAGGTGTACAGGATCGAACACACCCCACACCCGTTGGAATTTGAGATGTACTACTCCGTCTGATCCGCTCTTCCGTCGGATCCACGAGTCACGAGAGAGCCGCCCGAAGTTTCGGGCGGCTTTTTTTTAAGATCCAGAGCAACTATCCAGCACGCGGCGACGCATCGGGTCCGGATGGTTGGCTTCCTGGCACTCCTTCATCTCATACCCAAACCTGTGTGGTATATCCCTGTGAAACATCCTGATATTTGCGGGCCGCAAGGGGCATGGCCGATGATTGGACGCTGTGCAACTTGCGCGCCTCCTGGATCAAGGCGTGATTGCTGCGGCGCACCTTGTCGGCAAGAATGCGTGAAAAATTGCTCATGATGCGATAGCCAAGAAGGGTCGCTTCCCCCATTAGCGCTAACATTTTTTCCTTCTCAAGGATATACAGGGTGAGCTTTTCCTGGGCAATCGTCGTTGCGCTGCGTGGGGAGCCATCCAGAAAAGCCACTTCACCAAAAATATCCGGTCCAGTGATCGTGGCCAGGGTTCGGCGGGAGCCACCACCTCCCATGTCGATTTCAACCTGAACCCGCCCTTGCAGCAAACAATACACCCCAGACCCGGGCGCCCCTTCCTGAAAAATGACTTGCCCCGGAGCAAAATCCCGTACCTGGGCACACCGCCCCACGACCATTTTCAACTCATCTGCCGTCAAATCATTGAAGAGGCTGATCTGGCTAAACAATCGAACATCAATCTCCATAACTTCCCCCCTCTCCCGAAAGACGTTACCAGGCATTTTGCGTCACCACCCGGCACCCTTTTCCTCCCCCTCAACTTGCCCTGAACAAGTGGCTTTGCAGGGGCTTCCGCAACTCGTGCCGGATGGCCAACCATCCTGTCAAGGTGAGCAAAACCACCGTGCAACACCAAACCACCAGGCTGCCTTGCGGAAATCCAAACCATCGATCCTGCAACAAGGCGTGGATGACAGCAACATGCATGGCCTGGGAAACAATCAGGGATATCGTGGCCACCGCCACTCCCTGTAAAAAAAATTCCAGGAGTGCCATGTGGGTCACTTCGTGACGGGATGCCCCCAACAACCTGTACACAGCCCCTTCCAAAGCCCGGCGTTTGCGCACCGCATGCACGGAGACCCATGACACCATCAGGCCGGAAATCAGGGCCAAGGCTCCCAGAGCCGTTACGGCATGGGCAAGTTTTTCCAGAACGCCCTGCATGGTCTCCATTACTTCCCGGGCCCGGATAACCGTTACGTTGGGAAAATCCCGGACCGTCGCCTGATATATGGGCTCCTCCAGTTCCGGGGGCAAGGCCAGAGAGGCAAGCCAGGTTCCCGGCGCCCCCTGCATGAGGTGGGGCGAAAAGACAACGAAAAAATTGAGTCCCATATCCGACCAGGTCACCTGACGGATACTGCGTACCGGGGCCTCCACAACAACGCCCTGAATGTCAAAAAACAGGGAGTCCCCCAAATGCAGGTTCAAATCACGCGCCATGCCAGACTCGACGCTCACCCCGTTTTCGTCGGGGGATCTCCACCATTGGCCAGAGAGGATGGGGTTGTTGGGAGGCAAGGTTGCCGACCAAGTCAGGACATACTCCCGGGCGAAACGCCAGGCCTGGGTCGGCATCACCGAACCCGAATCACCTGCCGCTCCTGCCTGACGCACCTGGGTCAGCCGACCCCGCACGACCGGGGTGAGGCGCAAGGCGTCCGAATCCACGACCATCGTGCCCACCATTTGCTGAAACGGGGCCACCTGGTCGGCTTGTATATCGACAAAAAACAACGCAGGAACCCGTTTGGGCAGTTGCGTCTGGATTTGGCGCTCCAGATCCCACTGCACCAACAGAATCGTTGTCACCAGGGATACCCCCAAACCCAGTGCCGTGATGGTGGTCACGGAGCCATTTTCGGGCCGCAGTAAAGCTCGAACCGCCCCATTCCAGGCCGGACGGCGTGGATGCCAACCTTGCAACACATGAAAAATGACCCAAACAAGCATACGCAGCACACCCAGAGCCACCACGGTGATGCCCAAAAACCCCAACGCCAAGCCGGGCTCACCCGCAACAAAGATGGCCAACGCCACAACGGGCAGTCCAGCCAAAAAAAACGGCCAACCCGAACGCAGACTCCCCTCCCCGACCTCACCCCACCCCACGGAGCGAAACAACAATCCGGGAAAAAACTTTCGCGTCTCCCACAGAGGCCCCAGGGCAAAAAGCAGGCTGAGAACGATGCCCAAAACCAGGCCGAAACCTGCCAGCAGCAGATGGGGACGGCTGGAAAGATCTTCTGTCAAACCATCTCCCAAAATCAACCCCAGCAGCCAGGGTGTGGCCAACCCCAGACCGGTGCCAACCCATCCGCCCAGGCCGGCCATCAACAGGACGTGCCAGAAAAAAATATTGAATATCATGGCGTTGTCCGCCCCGAGACACTTCAAGATGGCCACCATTCTGATCCGTTCCCGCATGTATGCGGAGACGCTTCCGGCGATGGCCAACCCACCTACCAGCAGGGCCATCACCGCCACCAATCCCATAAAAATGGTCAATCGGCCCAAGAATCGATTGGCGACGGGCTGTTTTTTCCCAGGTGCCAGAATGCGCAAACCCTTCGCATCTGCCCGGGTTTCCAGATCCGCAGCGACCTTCTGGCAATCCTCACCCGGGGCCAGGCGGAGGGAGGTTACGTACTCCACCCGACTGCCAGGGTGGATCAAATGGGTGGCGGGCACACGATCCAGGTCAAGCCATATGCGGGGTCCAAGGGTAAAAATACGGGTGGCCCGATCCGGTTCCCGTTCCAGGATGGCGCGAATGACAAAGGGGGCATCACCGATGAAGAGACGATCTCCCAAACGCAGGTGCAGTCGTTCGAGCAGATGGGCTTCCACGACGACCCCACCATCGTGCAAGGCGGCTGCAAGCTCACCGCCACCGCGCAGTGCCACGCGCCCTCGTAAAGGGTACTGCGCCGTCACCGCCTTGACCTCGACCAATTGGCTCGCTGTTCCTGTCGCCGAACGAGCCATGGCGTTGAACTCCAGACTCTTGGCCGCCGTCCATCCCGGGCGTTGCAGATGGGTTGCGACCCACGCATCCATGGGGAAAGCCCCCTCGATGCGGATATCCGCCGCCAACATGGCGCGGGTTTCGGCCTCAACCCGGGCACGCAGCGAGTCGCCTGCGAGCACTACCCCCACCAGGATCCACACCCCCAGCGCAACTGTAACAAAAAACAGCGCCCCGCCACGGGGATCGGACCGCAGCAACCTCCAGGCGAGCGCCCCCCCTGACCAAAATCCCAACTTTCTTGATGCGCTATGGATATCTGGCATTTTGGTCATGACTCACCACCCGGCAACGCATCGGGATAATGTGGTGAATAGTTGCCACCCTTTCAAGAAAAACCTGACGAGGTGATGACACCATTTTCCAGACGCAAACAGCGCTGCGTCCGTCGTGCCAACTCCTGGTCATGTGTGACCAGCAGCATGGTCGTCCCCCACTGCGCCACCAGACCGAACAGCAGCTCCACCACCCGCACGCTGGTCTGGCGATCCAGGTTTCCGGTGAGTTCGTCGGCCAGAATCAGGACAGGCCTGGTGACGAACGCCCGGGCGATGGCGACACGTTGTTGTTCTCCACCGGAAAGGTGTACCGGTCGGTGCCGCAACCGATGGGCCAAACCCACTTGCTCCAACATCTCTCTGGCCCGATCTCTGGCATCAGGGATGGCGGACAATTCGAGCGGCAACGCCACATTTTCCAGGGCCGTCAGGAATGGCAGCAAATGGAAAGCCTGAAAAACCATTCCCAGGCGTTCGCGGCGAAACCTGGCCAGTCGATCCGGATCCTGGGCCCCCAGATCAAGACCGTCAACTTCGACGCGACCCGAAACAGGTCGCTCCACACCGGCAAGCAGGGAGAGAAGCGACGACTTGCCACTGCCGGAAGGCCCCATCAGGCCAACCACCTCTCCGGGGTTGACGTGCAGATCGACCCCGCGCAAGATCACAATCGTGTCGGAGCCATGGGAGACTGAATAGGTGACGGAGTCCAATCGGATCATGTGTACATTTTGGCAAGCATTCCTTTCACCCTCAAGCCGAATTCCCCTGCAAGCCTGCTTTTTCATGTTTTTGACCTTGTTGCTCCCCGGCGAGGGGTGGTCCGGGAGTGCGCCCGTCATTCTCTGCCTGGGCGACAGCCTCACAGCCGGCCTGGGCCTCACCCAGGAGGAGAGTTATCCCGGGCTGTTGCAAAAACGTTTGCAGGATCGGGGTTATCCACACCGGGTCATCAACGCCGGAGTCTCTGGTGACACCTCATCCGGGGTGTTGCACCGGTTGGAGTGGACCTTGCGCAGCAATCCTTCTCTGGTCATCCTGGTCATCGGGGCCAATGATGGCCTGCGGGGTCTCCCCCTGGAGCAGATGGAAAACAACATTGACCGCACTCTCGTTCACCTGCAAAAAAAGGGGATTCGTGTCCTCCTGGGGGGGATGCGGGTGCCGCCCAATTATGGCACCGACTACACTCAGGCCTTCGCCGCAGTGTACCCCCGGCTGGCCAGCAAACGAGGTGTCCCTTTGCTTCCCTTTTTTCTTGCCGGCGTGGCCGGGCAGCCCCCGTTGAACCAGCCGGATGGCATCCACCCCAACCCCGAGGGTTATCGGATTATTCTGGAAAATGTCTGGTCCATTCTGGCAGGATTGCTGCCATGATCGCCCACCCACATTACCCTGGAGCATGAATCATGTCTGCCAAACCTGCCCTTAAACGTTTTGTCGTTGCCATGGTGCTGGGAGTTGCATTCGGCTACCTTTGCGCCTACCTGGCCGGTCGCCATCAGCCCGAACTTCTCTCCCTGACCCACCCCATTTTTTGGACCATCATGAGCGACCGTATTTTGATTGGCCTGGTCGTCGCCCTGGCTGGAGCCTATACGATGCATCCGGTTTTTGGTTTTCCATTCCGTCCCTGGGTACGGGGGTCGTGCCTGGGCATGATGGTCTCCATTCCTCTGGCTGCGGGATCCTTGAACGCGCCCGCCACTCCCATGGCTTCTCCCTGGCTGATTTTCATTCTCACACTGGTCAGCGGCGGGATATACGGTCTCGTCATCGATCTGCTGGCAACCAGGATAGGTGGCCAGGGGGCGGCGTTGCTGGGCAACGACCCGTCAGGCGCCTGATCATGACCCACGGAAACGAGATCGAACCGACCCCTCTCCGCGAAGAGTTCGAGCAGCGTGCTGGTCTGGTCTATTTCAACCATGCGGGTGTAGCGCCTTTGCCGCGACGTTCGGTCCGCATCATCGCCAAGTTGGCTGAACATATGGCGCAACACGGCGCATCCCGCTACCATGAACTCAATGCGGTCCATGAAGGGGCCAGGCAGAGATGCGCTCGCCTGCTGGATGTCCCCGCCCGACACATCGCCTTTGTGCCCAACACCTCCGAGGGACTCTCGTTTGTGGGTTTGGGAGTGGATTGGCACGCCGGAGATGAAATTGTCACCACCGATCAGGAGTTTCCTTCCAATATCGTGATTTGGCTGGATTTGGCCCGTCGCCACGGCCTGAAGGTGCATCAAGTTCCCTCGGGCAGCAATGGCCGGGTGGATGCGTTAGCGCTATTGGAACGAGTCAACGCCCGGACACGGGTGGTCACAGTCAGCTCGGTCCAGTTTGGTACCGGCGCGGTGGTGGATTTGCAGCGTATCGGCGCGGCTCTGCGTGCAACATCGACCTTGTTTGTTGTGGATGGCATCCAGAGTCTTGGCATCCTTCCCACCTATTCGGCCACACTCGGCATCGATGCCTTGTGCGCCGATGGCCATAAATGGCTTTTGGGTCCGGAAGGGTGCGGCTTGCTTTACCTTTCTGAAAAGGGTCTGGAACAGATCCAGCCTCGGGTTGTTGGCTGGCACTCGGTGGCCAATGCCGGCCAATATCAGCACATCTGTATCGATCCCCGGGAGGATTGCCGCCGCTTCGAGGCCGGCTCTCCCAACTTGTTGGGGGCTGCCGCTCTGGGGGAGAGTGTGGGTCTGCTCCTGGAGGCGGGCGTGGAGCATGTCCAGGAAAGGGTGCAGCGACTGGTGGCTGCATTGACCACGGGTTTGCGCGATCTGGGCTGCATCATCCATACCCCTGTGGAGCAGGATGGATTCCCGGGCGCTGGCATCCTGGTCTTTTCGCATCCGGCGAAGCCGTCACCGGTCATGCATCGGGAATTGACCTCCCGGAATATTTATCATGCGTTGCGGGGGGCCGGTCTCCGTTTTTCCCCGCATTTTTACCAGGATACCAGGGATGTCTCTCTTGCCCTGGCCGCAGTTGCAGAGGCATTGTCAGCCCAGGGGTAGTGCCCCACACCCAAAAAACGATTGAAAAACTGGAATGGAGGTCCAGGAGGAAGGGCTGCGCCCTTCCTCCTGGTGGGGTTCGGGGCGAAGCCCTGACAAAGGCTTTCATTCCAAGACTTTATCTTGAAACGACTGAAAAACTGGGATGGAGGTCCAGGAGGAAGGGCTGCGCCCTTCCTCCTGGTGGGGTTCGGGGCGAAGCCCTGACAAAGGCTTTCATTCCCAGACTTTATCTTGAAACGATTGAAAAACTGGGATGGAGGTCCAGGAGGAAGGGCTGCGCCCTTCCTCCTGCTGGGGTTCGGGGCAAAGCCCTGACAAAGGCTTTCATTCCCAGACTTTATCTTGAAACGACTGAAAAACTGGGATGGAGGTCCAGGAGGAAGGGCTGCGCCCTTCCTCCTGGTGGGGTTCGGGGCGAAGCCCTGACAAATATTCAGGAAACGACGCGCAATTCACGACGCAGGTGCATCATGCCGCCCATTTCAAGAAACCGGCTGAAATTTCTGACGGAGAGATCTTTTTTGCCCCCCACCAGGAGGTGATGTCGGCAAAACTCTACGGCCTGGGGGTTGCGTTGGATGACCACATCCAACAAGCCCGCCCCTTCAGGGCAAAGGTTGGGGTACAGGTAACGAAGCGTGTCGGCTGGCGCCTTTTCCTGCCATTCAATCGGACTCTCCAGGGGATCTTTGCACAAAAGCAGGGTCGACAAGCGGCAGATACCTTGCAAGTGCGCCTGAACCTCCGGGGCTGTATCAGACAAGGCAATCCGGAGGCGTTCGTTGATGACCCTCTCCAAGGCCATAAAGGTGGCCTCTTTTTGATACACCTGGGCACAAAAGGCAAAGTTGAGTTTCAGGAATTCATCGACCATTTTGCCATAATGTTCGGGCTGCTCATAATGCTGCAACATCTCCTTTTCCGTTGCAAACCACTCGGCCTGGGAGAGTGCGCGCATCTCTGCAAAAAGAGGTTGCAATACAGGGTCGTCCGTCTGAGCAACCTGTTGCAGGACGGACCCAGGATTGCAGCCGTGTTCGAGGCCAAACCGCAACTGGGGACGAAAAAATCCGGCGTTCCAACAAAAATAGATCAGCCAATGCAGCACTTTAAAGCTGTTGAGTTCGGTTTCCGTCATATCCTGCGTTGCCCGGACCGACTCTTCCACCTCAAAGACACGTTGGCCATGATAAACCCCATAGGCCCCGAAAATGGGACGGAACCGGGTCTCAATCCGATACTCCCGACGAAAAGAGTCCGACTCGTAATCGGTGCCGGGAAGAAGGCGGATATTGATCGGATCGATTCTGGCAAAGCCAAGGGCGAAAGCCTCTTGCAAGGTCTTCAAATGGCTGGCTGCACTCTCCCCGGGAAGTCCGATCAAAATATCGGTGCTGAGTTCCAACCCCCGTTCCCGATAAGCAAGGATTTGTTCATGGAGGCGCTGAAATTTAATCTGCCCCCGTCCTGTTTTCTCCAGGACTTCCGGATCTGTCGACTGCAAGGCAATCGTGGACTGAATGGCGAAAGTTCCCTGGGAGGCATCCCCCCGAAATGTATCCGATATCTCAAGATTTCTCTGGGTGGTGTTTTTGGCGGACCACACCGTCACGTAGTGAGGCGAGCCATTTTTGATGCGCAAGGATTGAATCTTGCGCGCAATGTCCAGATCCCGCTTCAGCAGGCCAAAATTGGCATCGGCAAAGATCCAGTTGGAGCGGACGGCGGCATGTTCGGCAACGTAATCAAGCTCCGCCTCGACCACGGCGAGGGGGCGTTGGCGCAATTTGGAGAGATTCCCGGCGCCCCATTCGCAATAGATGCAACCATAGGGACAGCCCCGGGTGGTCTCCAGCAGGGGGATCATCTCCCCGTTGGCAAGGAATGGATCCAACCAACCGGTCAGGTAAGGGCTGGGGCCCCGGATTTCCCGGGGCTGGGAGCTGTACTCCACGGGCCGATACAGAAGTCCGTCTTTCCAGCGTCCCGCCACACCCGATGGCAGATCCTCCGGCGAGGCCTGTTGCAAAATATGATGGACCAGATGGGTCAGAGGCTCTTCCCCTTCGTGCAGAATGTAGTAATCCAGAGAGGGTCTTGCCTGTAAAAATGTCAAGATATCCGCCGGATCATGACGGATCTGCGGCCCCCCCATGACAGTCACCATGGCGGGGTTCAACTCCTTGCCGAGCGTCAAAAACAAATTTCCCAACCGTGTATTCCAACTGTAGTTGCTGACGCCGAGGATATCTGGCGCCTGCTGACGCATGGCCCTTTCAAGATCCGTGGGATATTTGAACAATTGGATCGTGACAGAAGATTCGAAGCGTTCTGCAAGGCTGGCAGCGAGGTAGGCAATATTCAGAGGGACAACGTAATTTGTCTTGATGGTATCGTAAACCAGATCGGCCAGATAGATTTTCACGCGCAAAATTTCCCGTTTTTACGTGGTCCTTTTGTAACTATTCACCACCTTTTCAAAAAAAGCCTGGACAGGAAAGCCTTTGTCAGGGCTTCGCCCCGAACCCCACCAAGACGCTGTCCTGGACCTGCCAGGGAGCCAGCCCCCTGGACCCCGATTCGTTGCCGGATGGTGAATAGTTACATCCTTTTTTCAAAAACCCACCAGGTTGGATTATCAAGACCTGTCAACCGTTTCCAGAAAAATCCATAATCCACGACCTGGAGATCAGAAAAGTTATCCATCCAGAAGCCGCCAAAATCGCGCTTGAAAAGAAGGTCGTCGTGTCCACGATAGTGAATGGTTTCCGGCTTGTCGGAAAAATACTCGATGCAGGCGATATAACGGCGGGAGACCCGATGGATCTCCTTGCAGGAGGCCAGCAAATGATCCGGATGGATATGGATCATGACACCACTGGTGAAGGCCAGATCGACAGCCTTGTCGGGAAGGGGAATATGGGCAGCAAATCCATCCAGGGCGTGGGTGGCAGGAAGGACGCCATCCGTTACCAGCCGCTGGCGGCTCTCTGCGTTGGGTTCGACGGCGAAAAGCTCCGCATCGGTCAAACGGCGCAACGCCCGCATGACCAGCCCGACATTGGCACCCACTTCAAGGATGGATTGCGGTGGAGCGCCGTCCATGCAACCAAGTACCCTTGCCCAAACCTTGACCCGTTCGTGAAGCCGCTTTTCCGTGACCTGATTGCGCTCCCGGTAGTCATGGCCAAACGCGCCGCGCCACTGTTCAAGCTGTCTGCTCTGCTCCGGGGGGGTTGTCATGAGCTTTCATCCTTTCTGAAGGCAAATTTTAATAACCAGGGGAGCCGGATTGTAACGCCAAATTTTCCGCAGGAACACCCGCCATGCATCCGCCCTCCTGCAAGGTCGCGACATGCCAACAATGACAAATGATTCATCCACAGGCAAAATCAGGGCCAGAAAAAGAGGATCAGAAATTTACATAGACCCATTCACGCATTTCACTTACGTATCCTATTAAAAATATTAACAATATATTGTCGGAGCGGGGATTATTCCCATGCATAAGCCTCTGGCAAGAGGAATCCTCCCCAAGCCATCAACATGATATCCACAGTGTTATCCACAGGTCAAAAGGAGATCGCCAAAATTTGCTTAAATTTTAATCATTTTATTAAATCCAACTTGAATAACAACTTGTTACATAAACTCTTCATCGGTTATCCACAACCTGTTCCACAGAAGCTGGGGAAAAGGCATGCGGAGTGGATGGGGCGTCCGGCAAGGCGGCATTTCAGAGGTAGGTGCGGATTTCTTCACGAAAGTTGCGCGGCTCGATTTTGAATGTCTTGATCATCAGGTTGATATCACAAATATTTTCCTCCCGCAGCATGATCAGTTGGTCCGAGGTGAGGGGTGGGCGGGGCAGCAGTCGTTCAAGGATGGCGGCCTCCAGGCGGAGCAATGGCATGGGGAGAAAAAATTTGACGCGGCTTTTGCCCATGGCCGAGGCGATGGTCTCCATGATCTCGGCGAAGGAGAGGCGTTCCGGCCCCCCCAACTCGAATGTCTGGTCGATCGTGGTGACATCGGCCAGAGCAGTGACCACACAATGGACGACATCCTCGACCCAAACGGGCTGCATGCGGCTCTGACCGTCACCCAGAATGGGCATGAATGGCAGGTAACGGATGATGCGGGCAAATTGGTTGACGAAATGATCGCGAGGCCCAAAGATGACGGAGGGTCGGAAGATGGTGTACGGAACCCCGCCATGGCGGAGACACTCCTCCGCTTCCCACTTGGTGCGATGGTAGAGGCTGGAGGCGTTGGGACGGGTACCCAGGGAGCTCATGTAGATCAATCGCCTCACCCCATGGCGTTTGGCGACATCCACCACGTTCTGTGTCCCCTGGCGGTGAACATTGGCAAAGGTATTGCGGCCCGTCTCCACCAGAATGCCAACCAGGTGGATCACTTGTTCCACCCCTTCCATGGCGGCGTCCAGGGCGCCAAGGTCAAGAATGGACCCCTGGTAGAACTGCATGGGAGACACAGCGGGATCGAGCCAGTTGGGACGGTTCCGGGCAAACCCACGCACCAACCGTCCCTCATCAATCAGGCGACGCACCAGGGAATACCCGACCAGACCCGTACAACCAGTGACCAGTATCATGACCATCCTCCACCCCGCACGTGGACGCAGCCTCCTGGTCATACTAATTCATTTTTTCGCTTTTGTGTACGTTATTTGCAGCGATCCATTCCCCTTTCTGGCAAAGCCTGGAGATAAAGCAACCATTCACCACCCTTGCAAGAAAAGCCTGGACAGGAAAGCCTTTGTCAGGGCTTCGCCCCGAACCCCACCAGGGCGCTGCCCTGGACTAAGCCAGGAAGCCAGCCCCCTGGATCCCGATTCGTTGGCGGGAGGTGAACAGTTACGAGATAAAGGCGTTTGTCAGGGCTCTGTCCAGCGCCAATCAGGGAGGATCGTGTGGTTCGGTGTGGAACATTCTGAAAAAATTCTCCAGATACCAATCAACCACCCTATCCAAACCTTGGGCATAGGCGAGCCGGATCTCTGACATGGCCTGGTTGAATCGTTCAACCTCAACCACGGATAAAACACCCTCCTGATGTCTTTGTCGCGCCACAGCAAGCAACCGGTCCAACTCCTGGTACACATGACCATGCGGATCCAGGACCGAGTAAAGCTCCTCGACAGCTTGAAAAACGGTCAGGTAGTGCTCGGGCGGGGGAGGTTCCCGAACGGGAGCCGGTGTGGGTGGCGGCATCGGCGGTGGCGGGGGGAGCGCAACGATCTTTTTTTTCTTGATCGAACGCACGCCGCCCACCGTGAAGGCGCGCAGATCGACCCAGGTATCCGGGGGAGGTGGCAGACCAAAATCCGTCGGTCTTTCACGGACCTTCTCCTTGCGAACGCCGCGAAGGGCATAGTCCCGAAGATCGATCCACACCCCTTCCGCAGTGACTCCGTCCATCATCCACCTCATGACGCACTTTGTAAAAGCGACCTCTGAAGCCTATCGGCGGGAAGAGAGTCGCCCTTGAGCAAAATTTGCGTCAGTCCGAAGTTTGTTCCGGATCGGGCGCTGAACGATTACCCCATTTTTATTTTGACAGTGACGATGTGCTGCCTATCGTCGGGGTGGTGCAAGGTCAAAATCATCTCTTTTCGTGGATCGTGGTGGTTGACCCAATGAGGCAGGGTTTGCGGTGTTACGGGTTGCTCATCCAGGGTCAGCAGGATATCACCCGCCCGGATGCCAGCCGCATAAGCCGGGCTATCAGGTTCAACACCCACGATCAAAACCCCTTTATCCATCGGCGCGGGACTGGCCACCAGCCCCAACCGGGGGCGGTGTCGGGAATCTTTCCGGGTTGCAGACGATTTGACCACGTTCAACGCTTCGGAGAGAATGGCCGCCACCACATAGACATGGTTGCCGCCGCCGATTTCGACATGCACATTTTTCACCTGGCCGTAACCGGCGATGGTCACATTGTTTCGACCCAATGGCAGGTTGACGGCCTCCCCTGGGGTGACTCCCATGTCTGTTCCGTTCAGTTGCCAGCGCATGCCAGGAGGTTGCGTCGCGACGACGAGGCCACCTTTTGCGGAGCTTTTTTCGACAGGAAGGAGAAAAACGGATCCTTCCCGCGACTGGATCCGGATCGCTTTTTGACCTTCCAGGTTGCGCAGGGGAATGCGCAATCTGCCGGACTCCAGCTCCTCCTGGGTTGGCCAGGCGGTGGCAGGGTACAAGGAATGATTCTGGAGAATTGGCGTAGAGGTATTTTCTTTGATGTAACCGTTCTCTTTCAAAGCCCCCTGCTGCACCACAACAGTGTCCACAGGGGAAGATCCATCGCCCTTTGAGTTAGAGCTAACTCTATCGGCGCCACGCCGGAGCGAATCCTCCGCCAAGGATGCCAAAGATGCGCGTTTCCCAAAAATTTCGTTCATCTCCCGCTTGCGTCGGGCCTCCCCGGCTTGCTTCGTATCCATGGATCGTTCTTGTACAATGCCCTTGTCCATATCCTGAATGGTTTTGCGTGATGCTAGCCAATCCGGGTCAAAAAGGGTGATACCCAAGTCCATCTTCTTTTCCTCCACCCCAGTCTTTTCATGGTCTCTTCGGGGCTTCGCCCCGGACCCCACCAGGAGGAAGGGCGCAGCCCTTCCTCCTGGACCTCCATCCCAGTTTTTTACAGGAGGCTCCCACCCCATGCCTGAACTTCCCGAAGTCGAAACCATTCGCCGGGGCGTGGCCGAGCGGATCGTGGGCAGAACAATCCAGGCCCTGGCCGTGCGACGTACCGACCTGCGTTGGCCCGTACCCGAAGTCACCCTGCGTCAGAAGGTCATCGGCAAGACCATCCTGAAGGTGGAACGACGCGGCAAATATGTATTGCTGGCCTGTCCCAACGGATTTATTTTACTCCACTTTGGCATGACCGGTGGCGTGCGGTGGGTCAGGCCGGACGCCCCCTGGGAAAAACATGATCACGTCGCCCTGGAGTTGGACAACAACCTGACGCTCCGTTTTTACGATCCGCGTCGATTCGGGGCTCTCCTCTGGGTCGATCCACCCTGGGAGAGTCATCCTTTGTTGGCCAACCTGGGTGTGGAGCCTCTTGGAGAGGCATTCCATGGCGATCATCTGTTTGCAGCATCCCGCAACCGCCGCGTCAGCGTCAAGGGCTTCCTCATGGACGCCAAAATGGTCGTGGGGGTGGGGAACATCTATGCCAACGAGGCGCTGTTTCTGGCCGGCCTGCATCCGGAGAGGCCTGTCGATCAATTGACCCTTGATGATTGTCAACGTTTGGCCCAAACGGTCCGGGAGCTTCTCTCCGCCGCCATTGCCAAGGGGGGGACCACTTTCAGGGATTACAGGGACAGCGATGGCAATATGGGTTACTTTAAAATGGATCTGCACGTCTACCAGAGGCAGGGGGAACCTTGTTTCACGTGCAACTCACCCATCCAAATGACGCGCAGCCACGGACGCTCGACATTCCACTGCCCTGCTTGTCAAAAGCCGGTACGCAGCCCTTGGCCATGACAGCGTTTGTCAAAGCGCCGCCCCGAACCCCACCATGGCGCTGCCCTTGACCCACCGGGGAGCCAGCCACCTAGTGGCTCAACCGACATGATTTGAAGTGTTCACTTTTCGTGATTATTCCGCACTCTTTCAAGAAAAGCTTGGAAATGAAAACCTTTGTCAGGGCTTCGCCCCGAACCCCACCAGGGCGCTGCCCTGGACTAAGCCAGGGAGCCAGCCCCCTGGACCCCGATTCATGGCTTGCCTGCACATCAAATCAACACGGTTGAGCCACTAACCCCCGATGCGTGACCGTGTGCTGAAGTCACCACGGTTGAATCTTTTCATGAACGTTACTACACTGAAGGACATGAAGATCACCTACGACCCTGCCAAGAATTTTTGGAATACGACAACACGCCAGCTTTCTTTTGATCGCGCCGCTGACTTTCAATGGCAGGATGCACACATCGTCGAGGATATCCGACACATCTACCCGGAACGGCGATTTGTTGCAGTAGGCTATCTCGATAGACGTTTACATGTCCTTTGCTTTACACCCGTTGCGGGTGGCATACGGGTAATCAGTTTTCGCAAGGCCAATCGTCAAGAGGCACGTAATCATGGAAAATCCATTACCATTGACTGACGACGACGGAGAAGTCAGAGATCTGACCCGGGAAGACTTTGCGCGGATGAAACCATCCCATGATGTTTTGCCTGTCATCCTGGGAACAGATGTAGCTGCCGCATTATTGGCAAGGCGTGGACACCCCCCTGGCAGCGGCGGAAAAGTCTCCACCACGGTGCGTTTCGATGCAGAGGTGATCTCGGCCTTCCGTGCCACCGGAAGAGGGTGGCAGACCCGCATGAACGATGCCCTGAAGGACTGGTTGAAAACCCACCCTCCTGCATGAGGGCTTTTACAGCACCTCCCGTTGCCGGCCCATACGATGATCGCTGGTTGTCACCGTGCTGGGGGTCTCTCCACAACCTGGGGTGGCAACGCCGGCAGGCGCATTTCCTGGGATACATGCGGGGATACGTAAGAGACCGGAGCCGGAGGAACAAGCCGGATGATGGCTGCAACACCCCCGAGAATGATGATACCGGTGGCAATGACCCATTTGATGGTTTCCACCTTGGCGGCTTCGATCTCCTTGCGCAACTCAGCCTTGGCGAGTTCAATATCCGCCTTGACAAGCTCAATGTCCCTCTTGACAAGTTGAATGTCCCCCTTGGTGGCCAGATCCTTAAGCCGGGACTCCTCCACCTGTTGGAGGATGCTTGAAATGGCCTCGGCCTGGGCTTCCGCCTGGACGGATGGGACGCCAGCGGTTTCCAGTTTCCTCACAAAGGCCAGGGTGTCGAACGACAGGGCATGGCTCATGGCGCTCCTCCTCAATATTCCTCTACAGCCCAATCACCGGCCCCATCTCAACACACTCCCGGGCCAACATCAACCGCCCTTTGGGCTAAAGCAAAGGCCAGGGTGTCGAACGACAGGGCATGGCTCAATCCGGTATGTCACGTGGCCTGCTTTACAAGCCTGCCTCGGAGTTCATGGCATCCAATACCCGTTGCAACACCAAGCGAAGGGCTGATAACTGGTTATCCTCCAGTGCTTTCCAAACTTCCTCAGGATCGACACCATCGTACTGGTGAATCAAAACATCCCGGAAACCAGCCATACGCCTCCAAGGAATTTCCGGATATTGCTTACGGACAGATTCAGGAATATTTTTCGCTGCTTCGCCAATAACTTCAAAATTTCGGTAAACCGCATCCTGGACCATCAGGTTACTCAAAAAATGCCCCTGCCCATCCTTGGTGAATTTTTCAATACGTTCCAGACGCTCGATCATGTGAACCACAAAGAGTCGGGAGTCTTTGCTCACAAGGGAATTGCTTCCCTCAGAACGCGATCCCTGATGAACCAGTGGATCGCCGGTTCAGAAACCACATCAACAGCCCGCCCCAATAATTCCTCGATGTCCTGCTTCAGTGCAACGTGATCCCACAAAGAGCGGGTTTCCTCGAAATTCACCAACAGATCCACGTCACTGCCCAGATTGTCATCACCACGAGCCATGGATCCAAACACCCGAATGTCCCGTGCTCCATGACGTTCAGCCAAAGCCAAGATTTCCGCTCGGTGGTTCTGAATCAATTTTGAATACGCCATGTAGCCATGTCCCTGTTTGAATCAAATTTCGACCATGATCACCGTTTCGGCCACATCATGAAAGCCCAACGAATCGGGATCCAGGGGGCTGGCTCCCTGGCAGGGCCTTTTCCCTTTCTTTTCCCGCCTTGATACACCAAATCCCCTCA
The DNA here is from genome assembly GCA_015231175.1 of Magnetococcales bacterium. Taxonomy (NCBI): domain Bacteria; kingdom Pseudomonadati; phylum Pseudomonadota; class Magnetococcia; order Magnetococcales; species Magnetococcales bacterium. The sequence continues at coordinate 75,575 of JADGBZ010000012.1, forward strand.
AGCAAATCACCTCCTGGTCACAGGCTGCCTATCGACAGCCTCAGGCGGCAACGCCGACAGGCGCAGCTCCTGGGATGCGTGTGGCAATACATAAGAAACCGGAGCCGGAGGAACAAGCCGGTTGATGGCTGCAACACCCCCAAGAATGACGATACCGGTGGCAATGACCCATTTGATGGTTTCCACTTTGGCAGCCTCGACTTTTGCTTCCAGCTTGAGTTCCACCTCGCGAACGTCACCCCTGGTGGACAACTCCTTAAGTCGGGACTCTTCCACTTGTTGGAGAATGCTGGAGATGGCCTCGGCCTGGGCTTCCGCCTGGGCAGATGGGACACCGGCTGTTTCCAGTTTCCTCACAAAGGCCAGGGTGTCGAACGACAGGGTATGACTCATGCTGCGCCTCTCCAACATTTCCCCACGGTTCGAAACCTACAACACAATCGCAACACACTCACCATTTAGGCTGTGGAACACCCTATCTCTATCATAGCGCGGCATAGCCGCAACCAAACGGAAAAGCAGGCGTTCCGCCTTTTGATTCGGTATGTTGGAGTTGCCCAACTCAACAGCGAAGCCAAAAGGGGAACGCCATGGAGACATTTTTATCGAAACACGAAGAGGATGTCATCGGAACACTTTCGGGATTT
>JADGBZ010000013.1 GCA_015231175.1 Magnetococcales bacterium
AGTTGTTGCCCAATTGGCGACGCAACGGGGCGATCTGGAAAAGGCGACCCTGTACTCTCAACCGGCACGGTCACTGCGCATGTAGCGTTCCCATTCGGCGGCGAAGGGGTGGGCGTTGCGCGTGGCGCCATGCACCACCCGCCAACCCGGAAATCGCTCCGCCAAACCCTGGGCGGCGATGGCAGCTTCCTGCAGGGATGCAAACACGCCAAAAACCGCCGTTCCACTGCCGGACATGCGCGCCGCCGAGGCCCCTGCTCCCCGCAAAGCAGAGAGCGCCTGACCCACCACAGGGGCCAAATCCACGGCCACGGACTCCAGATCGTTTTCCAAATCCCCAAAAACGTCCTCTCCTCGACATGCACTGGGGATGCTAATCGGGGATGCCCGGTTTGTCAATTGCCCGGCAAAGAGTCCGAACACCTTTTGCGTCGAAAGACCCACTCCCGGATGCACCACGACCAGATGCACCAAAGGAAGATTCGGCAAGGGGGTCAACAACTCCCCCACCCCTTCGGCCAGTGCCGCCTGCCCCCCCAGAAAAATGGGCACATCGGCACCCAAGGCCAAACCGATGGGCAGCAGGTCAGTCAAGGCAAGATCCAGATGCCACAGACGATTCAACGCCAACAGAGTGGTGGCCGCATCCGAGGAACCCCCTCCCAGGCCGGCGCCATCCGGAATCGTTTTTTCCAACGAAATATTGACACCCCGCCGAATGCCACAGGCACGACACAGGCTTGCAGCGGCACGATAAACCAGATTCTCCTCGGGACGCCGGGTGACCGGTGGGTGGCATGCGAGCTGGATGGTGTCGCCCCCAGGCAGGAAGGTCAAGCGATCCTGCCAGGGGAAAAAAGTCATCACCGTCTTCAACAGGTGATATCCATCCGGTCGCCGCCCCACCACGCGCAGCATCAGATTGACTTTGGCGGGAGCGGAAAAACAGGGAACCATGGGCATGTCCACCATCAATCCAGGGGTCGCCGTAGAGAAAACCCCGGCGGAATGGCGTCGCTCTCTGCCACCTGCTCCGCAGGGTCGCTGGCCTCCCATTGCCGCGCACGCACGACAAACAGGGCGTCGTCGCCGAGATGGATGGAAATCTTCTCGGGCAGCAACACCCCCTGCGTGACCGGGGCACCCCAAAGATACTGGACCATGAAAGCGGTCCCATCCGGGGCGAGGCCATGACGTTCAAGTATGCGTCCGCTGTCAGGCACCAACAGCAAACGTTCACCGGTGGGAGTATCGGCCCACACCCCGCCATCCTCTCCCGGGGGAAGAACCGTGGCCGCTTCGGCCCTTGCCTGCAACAACGCCAGCAACAGACCTGGCTCCAAAGAAAGGCCTGTCAAATACTGCATGCCCTCCGCCGAAGCGGGCACCTCCACCACATCACGTTTGCCCGGATCGGACAATCGGATCCACTCCCGGGTCAGGTGCAACTCGCCAGCCACGTCACGAAACGGGCCAAAAAGAACCAGACGCGCCCAAGTGACGCCACGCCCCCACAACTCCATGCGGTTGCGGCGTAGAATCTTGGGCGTGTCCATCTCCAGGGTACCCTCCACCCGCCACCCTTCCGTCAGGAAACCGGTGCGGCGCAAGGCCTGGTCACTTTGGTAGCGCACGGCCACATCCCCCGACGCCACCCCACCCGGGAGAGGAGAAGGCAACGAAGCGCACCCCCCTACCGCCAGAAGAAGAGCAAAAAAGGAAAGGAGGTAACTGCTCACCACCCGGCAACCGATCGGGATCCAGGGGACTGGCTCCCTGGCAGGTCCAGGACAGCGACCTGGTGAGGTTCGGGGCGAAGCCCTGACAAAGGCTTTCATATCCAGGCTTTTCTTGCGCATGCGGGAGAGCGCATGGACCACTCCCAGCCAGTCAAGGAGCCTTGTTGGCGTGCTTCTGGATTTTATCCCGCAGGAGCTGGTTGTCCGCATCCAACTCCAGGGCCTTCTGCCAGACCGCCATCGCCTCCTGCCCCTGGCCGATGGCCATCAGGACATCCCCGAGGTGCTCGTTGATGGTAGGATCCTTGGGTTCCAGACGGACCGCCTCGCGCATGGTGGCCAAGGCCTCCGACAGGCGGTTGAGGCGAAAAAGCACCCACCCCAGACTGTCCGTGATAAACCCGTCACCCGGGGCCAATTTGACCGCTTTTTGCAGATATGCGTAGGATTGATCCAGTTTTTCGTTGCGATCCGCCCAGGAGTATCCGAGATAGTTCAGGGCCTGGGGATCATCCGGGTTGGCAACCAGGTAATCCAGCAAATCTTTTTCGGCTTCATTCCAGCGTTTCAGCTTGTCATAAGCCATGGCGCGATTGAACACCAACCGGGATTGTTTCGGATCCAGAACCAACCCGCGATTGGCCATCTCCACCACGCCCACATAATCCTTTTCCTGCAACATCAGGACACTGGCAGCCAGGAACACCTCTCCCTTATCCCCAAACTCCTCCACCAACCGGCGCACTCTTTCCAAGGCGACCGGCCCCTTGCCGTGGGTGGATTCATGATAGGCCAGGCGAATCTGCGCCTCCATATGGAAGGGTTCGCCTTTGGGGATCTGGGCAAAGGTCTTGGCGGCCTCTTCCCGTTGTTGCATCGCCTCCAAAGCTTGTCCGAGATAAAACAGAATCCCGGTATTGTCCGGTTGGATGGCCTGCGCCATACGCAACTCCTTCAAGGCCTCCTGGAAGGAACCCTGACTGAGCAGAATCAGGGCGCTCGTCAACCGGGCCTGGATGCTCTCGGGGGCCAGACGGGTGACAGTCTGAAACTGCTCCAGGGCCTCCTGGCGCTTATCCTGGGTCAACATCAGTCGCCCCAGGCGCGTATGCACCACACGGCTGCCGGGATTCCCGTCCAAATAAGCCCGATACACCTTTTCGGCCTCGGCCTGTCTCTCCATCTTCTGGAGCTGCCCGCCCAGGGCCAGAACCGGCTCGATCTGGTCAGGATCCAAACGCCTGGCCTCCTGAAACGCAGAGAGGGCCTTTTGATCATCGTCTTGTTCGATATAGACGCGCCCCATCGCCAAATGTGCCCGCCACGCAAAACCGGGTTTTTTGAACAAAGGTTCGAGCACCCGATGCGCCCGTTGTGGATCTTTCATCAAGCCATGGAGAGGGGCCAACAGCAAACGGACATGATCCGCATTTTCCCCGTGCTGGATCAAATATTCGTAGTGCTCGGCAGCCTCCGGCAATTTTTGCATGGTGCGTAACAGAGATGCGAGCAGCAGGCGGGTTCCTTCCCGCTTGGGGTCCAGGACAACCACAGCCTTGGCGTACAGGGTCGCCTTTTCCAGATCGCCCCGTTGCGTCGCCAATTGGGCAACAACTTCGCGAACATCCACACTCTTGGGGTCCAGATCGGCCACCCGGGTAAAGGCATCCTCGGCTTCCTGGAAGCGATGCTCACGCAGGTGGACAAACCCCAGCAGGTATTGGAGCGTGATATCCTTGTCTGAAGAGGCATTTTCCAACTGGCCGACGACACGGTCCAGGTCACCGGCATCATCACCCCATGCAACCTTCGCGGGCAGCACCGGCTCCCCCCCAACTGCGGGAGGCACAGCACAACCGGAAACTGCCATCGTCAAGCCGGAAACGGCAAGCCAGCCAAGCACAGAAACAACCCGCCAACCATCCATGCGCAAGACCATTCTCCAAAACTTCCACGCCATCGTGCGACACCCCACCCTCAAGGCAACGAGGTAGCTGACCTACTGGCAGCAGCGGATCAAGTGCCTTCAGGAACTCCTCCTCCGCCCGTCATGGGCGTGATCACGCATTTTCAGCAAGAGTTGTTCCATGTCAAGTTTATACATCCTGGCCACATCCTCCAGGGTATCCACCTGGGAAGCCAGGCAGTTGCCGCAATCAATCCCCATCTCCGCCAAAACAGCGCCAACTTCCGGATGTTCCTGGATCAAGTCCGCCATTTTTTTTGTCGCATCGATCGCCATAATGCCGCAACTCCGCTCCCCAGGTTCCGACCCACCCGCCACCTCGGTCGACCATTTTCCACCTTCCCTTGTGGCCGGGTCAACCATTCGCTATATTCCTGGATTCAATAGACACCGGATCCAGGTTCCAACTTCTCCACACCGAAGAGAATTTCCGTGGCCAGAAAACTGACGATTGGCGACAAGCCGCCCCTTACCGGACACAAGGTATCCCATTCCAACCGCAAGACCAAACGGAAATGGATGTCCAACGTCCAAAAAAAATCAATGTTCAGCGTCGCATTGGGACGTTTCATCAACACCACCCTCTCCACCCGGGTCATTCGCACCATCGACCTGGCGGGCGGATTGGACAACTACCTGCTTGCCACAGACGCCGCAGCGCTTTCCGCACCCATGCGCCGCCTGCAGGAGGTCATTCGCACGCAAGTTGCCAGGAAGGCTGCCTAGCCACCTTGTGCCACCCTGGCCAAGTGCAGGTCACCTGCGCCTGGCCAGGGTGGGATTGCCTGCCTGGGATCCATCCCGAGCCCCTGACCCGAGCAGACCCTGACCTGGGCAGCGCAGCGCCCCTGTTACTCCCTGCCTGCGAGGGTGGCCCGGGTCCAGGGTCGGGCCGGGTTGATCACGAGGAGCTGCTCTCCCTGCCTGCGGGAGCGATCCAACCACCAGCCAGGGTTGCCCTTTGGCTGGTCTTGCATCGCAAACAGACTCACGACCCAACCCTGGCCTGTAGGCCGAAGGTGTTCCAATCCAACAGAGCCGGCATCAACCGGAAGCCGGGATCAAAGGCATGGCTGCCGGTTTGCAGCAATCTTTCGTCGTAGGCGGTGTTGTGATCAGGCGTGACATCGCTGCCGTACAAGGCAAAAGGAACCAGGTCGGAGTTGTGGGTTTTGGTAGCCACCGGTGTCGGATGGTCCGGGAGAGAGATGGCCCGGAACGGCTCGCCGCGTCGTTGCAGTCCGTCCAGGACAGCCCCAACCACCAGGGCATCAAAATCTTCGATAGCCTGAATCTTGTAATCCAGGCGGCCCGCATGACCGGCCTCGTCGATCCCCTCGACATGCACAAACATCAGGTCATGACGGGTCAGACCATCCAGGCAGGCCTGAGCCTTGCCATGATAATCGGTGTCGATCCACCCAGTCGCCCCGGGGACGTGGATCACCTCCATGCCAATATGTACGGCGATGCCGCGCATCAAATCCACGGCAGAGATCATGCCGCCGGTAATGCCACGGCGATCACGGAACAGATCCAGGGCAGGCTTGCGACCATGTCCCCACAACCAGATGCTGTTGGCCGGCTTGCGCCCCGCCGCCCGCCGCCGCTGGTTGACCGGGTGATCCGTCAATACGTTCCATGACTCCTGCATCAGGCGGGCAATTGGCTCCGCATCCGCGCCCGAGGGGAGATGTCCCGCAATGGGACGATCAGAGATGTCATGCGGCGGCGTACATTGCAATTGATCCCCCCCCCCGTGCCAAACCAGGAGATGCCGGTAACTCACACCGGGATAAAAGCGCAGCCGATCACTCCCCAGGTTATTCTGGAGATAGTGGATCAACTCCCTGGCCTCGTCGGTCGCGATGTGGTCGGCGGCAAAGTCCGCCATGATCTGGAAATCTTCGGACAGGGAGACCAGATTGCAGCGGAACGCGACATCTTCGGATTGCAACGTCACCCCCATGGCGGCAGCCTCCAGGGGGCTCCGTCCAGAATAGCTGCGGGTCACGTCATATCCCAACACCCCCAGATTGGCGATGTCACTGCCCGGATAATACCCATCCGGGGTATTCCGCGACCAACCTCCGACTCCCTCCCGCACCATGCGGTCCAAGTTGGGGGTTTTGGCCACCATCAGGGGTGTCCGACCATCCAGTTCCGGCATGGGCCGATCGCTCATGCCATCTCCCAGAAAGATGACAAACTTCATCCTTGTTTCCTTGCACCACCAGGGGAGCCACGGGGTTCGACAAGGCGGGAAGCGGACGCACCCCCGCCTTGTCGCTTCATCCAAACCTACATGTCAACCGAAGGGAAGAGGAAGGGATCCAAATCAATGACGCAACAGATCCTTCACCACCTCCCGCTCCTGGCGCAACTCGTTGAGGACGAGGTCAAATTTTGTTTTGCCCAGGGCGGACATCGGGAGTCCCTCCACCACCTTGACGGCACCATCTCCCTTGGCCTGAAGGGGGTAGCCAAAGATCAGCCCCTTGTCGACGCCGTATTCGCCTTTGGAACAGATGGCCGAAGTGAACCAGTCGCCCGCCGGAGTGGCCGCCATGGAACGCATGACCCCATCCAGTGCGGCGTTGGCAGCCGAGGCAGCGCTGGAAGCCCCACGCGCCTTGATGACCGCCGCCCCCCGGTTTTGCACATCCTTGGTGAATGTCTCCTTCAACCATTGGTCATCCGTAATCACCTCAGGAACCGGTTTTCCCTTGATGCGGGCGTTCTCATAGTCCGGATACTGATTGTTGGAGTGATTGCCCCAGATGGTGACATTGGTCACCTGAGTCAACGCCACGTTAGCTTTTTTGGCCAGCATGGTGCGGGCCCGATTCTGGTCGAGAGACATCATGGCCTGGAATCGCTCTGGAGCGACATCGCTGTTATTCATGGCGATGAGGCAGTTGGTGTTGCAGGGGTTGCCCACCGTCAGGATGCGCACATCGCTGGCGGCCTTGTTCAAAGCCTTGCCCTGCCCCACAAAGATGGGGCCGTTGACCTTGATCAGGTCGGCACGTTCCATACCGGGCCCCCGTGGGCGCGAGCCGATCATGAGAACCCAGTTTGCGCCGTCAAAAGCCACTTCCGGGTTGTCGGTCGCCACAATCCCCTTGAGAAGAGGGAACGCACAGTCGTCAAGCTCCATCACCACACCCGACAATGTGCCCATGGCGGCAGGAATTTCGAGTAGTCGCAACTCCACAGGCCGGTCTTTGCCGAAAATTTCCCCCGACGCCAAACGAAAAAGCGTGCTGTAAGCGATTTGCCCTGCTGCTCCCGTTACCGCAACACGGATTGGATCGGCCATGCGTCTCACTCCTCTGGATTGGAATTAACCTTTACGCCGACGGTCAACAGTTTCATCATCCACCCTCGGCGTTTCGTGACGCTCTCTCCACACCACCTGTGTCCCGCACCTGCATGCCCGGCCCAACTGCCCCGCATCTGCGTGCCCGGTCCAGCGCGGATGGAAGAGAGGAATCCTCTACCCAAACCTCCCTATGCTACTCAAAAAAATACTCTCCCTCAAGGAATCCTTCGAGACGGACGGGCGCCAGCCCCTGGGTATTCGCCTGACGCCGGCACAAGCCAAGGAGATCCGTTGGGAGTTGCATCAACTCTACGGTTTCGATCCCGGTCCCGGCCTGATGCCGCTTTACGGCATGGAGATCCTCGCTACGGATGCCGACTCCATGACCTTGGAGGAGTGATGGTCATGCCCTCCGCCGTCGGCCATGAGGCAAACATGGGGAACCAGATCGGCAACGGCATGGAAACTGTGAACGGCGCCACGTTGTGATCCGGGCAAGTTGACGATCAGGGTTTTGCCACGTATGGCCGCAACGCCCCGCGTCAGCACCGCAGAACGGACATGTTCGATGCCGGCCTGTCGTATCAACTCGGGCAGGCCGGGCATCTCCCGATCGCTGACATCCCGGGTGGCTTCCGGGGTAACATCCCGCGGTCCGGGGCCGGTGCCACCGGTGGTCAGGACCACATCGAGATGCTCGGCATCGGCCCACTGGCGCAGCAGTTGGCTGATCTGTGCGCGGTCGTCGGGCAGGATGGTGCGCAGCGCCATGACACCACCCGTGGCGCGGACCAGCTTTTCCAGGGCATCGCCACTCCCGTCACGGGTTGCATTCCGGCTGTCGGAAAGAGTCAGGATGCCCACCCGCAAACCGGCCCAGGAGGGGACGCCTCCCTGGGGATGACCTTGTTGGCCATGGGCATGGGCATGCGTACAGGCATGAGCATGGGCATGATCGTGGCCACGCTCATGGGCGTGGTCATGTCCATGTTTGCACTTCTCTCCCATCTGGACATCCGATCCATGGACCTCCGATGCCTGGAGATCCGGTGTCATGGCATCTTGCCAGGCTTGGGCAGCCGCCTCACAACCCGGGCAGGTATCCACCCAACGGACACCCTGGCTGGTGATCTCCTTTTTCCAGAATGTGGCGTGCCGCTTCAAGTGGTCGATCAAAAACCGGCAGGCATCGAAGGCTGCGGCCCGATGGGCGGCAGCGGCCACGACGAGGACAATATTTTCTCCCAGGTTCAGACGCCCCACCCGATGCACGATCGAGACCGCCTCGACCTGGAAACGGGTGCGGGCCATGGCAACGGTTTTTTCCAACTCCTTTTCGGTCATGCCCGGATAGTGTTCCAACTCCAAGGCAACCACCCGTGTATCCCCTTCGGTCAAATCCCGCACGGTGCCGGTCATGGTCACCACAGCGCCCACATGGGGATTGCCGGATGTCAGGGCGTGGATCTCCGCTGCAATGGAAAAATCCTCCTGCTGGATGCGAATCATGCAGTCGCTCCCCTTACCCGCCGCTGACTGGCGGAAAAATAGCCACTTCATCGCCATCATGGACCGGGTCATCGGGAAGGGCATAGACCTGATTGACAGCCACGCGCAGGTGCGCCCCTGCCAAGGCCGCCGCAAAGGGGGCACCCCGTTGGCGTAAAAAGACCAGCATGTCGGTAACGGTATGCACCGCTTCCGGCAGCGTGATCTCCATCTGTGCCTGGCCGATCGTTTCACGAACCCGGGCGAAAAACAAAAAATGCGCCATCGCATCAACTCCCGCCAAACCCCCGTTCCAGCCAGCGACGTGCGGTGACCAGATCCTCCGGGGTATTGATGTTGAAAAAGGGGTCCGGGGCCCCCTCCCGGCAGATAAATTCCACAACACGATGGGGGTGATCGGCCAGCCAGACGCCCAAAGCCAAACGGCCTGCATCCAAGGCCAAGCTGATTTCAGGAAGGAGCTGCCGGGGCCACAGGCAAACCGTCGGATGCAAACGCCCTGCCGAAACCACGGTGACCGGTTGCGCCGGATCATCGGCTGCCAGGCACAATCTTTGCGTCAGGTCTTGCGGCAGAAAGGGGAGATCCACAGGAACGACGCATACCCAGGGCGCAGCCATGCAGGTCAGGGCCGTCTCGATCCCGGCCAGCGGCCCCATGGAACCGGTCCGCAAATCGGGCATGACCCGCATGTTGCAGGCGGCGAAACGCCCCGCATCACCGTTGGCGTTGATCGCCAGGGCGGCCAACTGTCCACGCAGGAGTTCGATCATACGCGCCAGGAGCGTGGCGCCCCCCAGATCGAGAAAGGCCTTCTCCCGACCCGCCATGCGCCGCGACAGCCCCCCCGCCAGGATGACGCCGCTGAGACTCTCGGGAGACGGTACACAATCAGGGGTCATTCATCTCCCCGCAAAGGGTTGTCAAGCTTTGTCGTTACACAAGATCGATGGTCATGGGTTCCTCACCCTCACGGAACCAATCGTGGATCAGGATGTCTAAGAAATCAAGGCAGAACTGAATTTGGACCCGTTGCGATCACCTGTGCGTGCCGGTTCTGACCGCCATTTTTCCAGCACGCGCCAACTTGACGACAAGAGGCACAAACACTCACATCCAGCAAAAGGGGGCAGGGAACGCCAGAGAGAACGATTTTCGTCCCGGATGGGGGTGGGTTGTGTCAGGAGTGTTCAACATGTTGCAAAGTCAGAGCAAGTCAAAACCCCATTCCGCTCCTGCCAGGGCACCCCTGCCCACGAATGGGATACGGCCCACACCACATCCGCATGGCAACCCCGGGGTGCATCCCCCATCCATCCGTTCCAATCCCCCTGCGGACCGCGTCTCCCTTATCGAGGCAGATCACTCTCGCGGTCCGCACTCCCACGACCGGAATCATCCACATCCCCAGCCCGGCCCGACCGCTCCCCATCACAAGGCCCAGCAGGTCACGCCACATCAGATCACGCCACATGAAGAGAGAATCCTTCACGAGGAGTTGGAACTTCTGGCACAAAAACACGCCGAACGAAAAAAACGGCAGCGCTTTCTTCTTCTGCTCTACGCTGCCATCCTCGTGCCGCTCAGCTTCTATGTCTATGCCCATTTCAAACTTTCGGACGAACCGCCGGAGGTGGCTGATACACCCCCGAAGGAGATCGTCCTGGAAAAAGCACCGGGATCCGCCCGGACCGCGATTCGGGTTGCCGGCGGTTTACCCAACCAGCCAAACGCGAACGAGCCGCTCCCCATGCGCATCCTGGAGTCCAAAGCGCACCCGCAAGATGCCCCTGACCCTGCTGCGACGCAAATCCAGCGCGTGGAGAGCGGTCCCCTCCTGGTCACCAATATCCATGCAGGACGTGACTCGCAAGGCAAGATTCGCCTGCGTGGAGATCTGTTCAATCGTGGCCGCATCCCCATCAGTCAAGTCACGCTGCGCGCCCTGTTTCCAGACCAGGATGGTTCTCCCCTGGTGGTCCAGCAGGTCAACCCCCTGATGACGCAAAGTTGGGTTCTCGGCGAAGTCAGCGCCCCCCTGGAGGCCGGAACTTCCCGATCCTTCGAAGCAGATGTCCCGAACGTTCCATCTGGTTGGGCAGGTCAAGTCGTCCTGGACATCACCCATTTTGACCTTGCCGAAGGCACAGGATCGATCACAGAACCCTCCCATAGCGACCCATGAAACTGGTCTTGGCCTCCACATCCCCCTTTCGACGGCAGTTGCTGGAACGGTTGGGGATCCCTTTCAACATATGCGCTCCCGAGGTGGACGAATCCCCCATGCCGGGGGAGTCCCCTCGGGAACTGGTCCGGCGTCTGGCCGAGGCCAAGGCCAGGGCTGTTGGCCCTGCTCATCCCGAGAGTCTCATCATCGGCTCAGACCAGGTCGCCATCCTCGGGGAACAGATTCTCGGCAAACCGGGCGCCCATGCCCAGGCTGTGGCCCAGTTGAGCCTTGCATCCGGGAAACGCATCTCTTTCGCGACCGGCCTCTGCCTGTTCAACAGCGACTCGGGCCGGGTCCAGTGGGATGTCATCCCCTTCCACGTCCATTTTCGCCCGCTGGACAGAGAACGTATCGAAAACTACCTTCTTCGCGAACGCCCCTACAACTGTGCCGGAAGCTTCAAGGCAGAGGGGTTGGGAATCGCCCTGTTCGAGCGCATGGAGGGTGACGATCCCACCGCCCTGATTGGCCTGCCCCTGATTCGCCTGACAACCATGCTTGCGGAAGAAGGTGTGAATGTGGTCTGATATTGGCGTTTCGGGCCAGAAGGTTCTGCACAAAACTCTCTGGCATATCTGACGGCCTGTGCCGGCGTGTCGTTTCCGGTCCGTGCCGCGATTCGTGATCTATCGCACATGGTGACCTGGATGAGTTCTTCCACCGCAACCGCCCACGCCTCTGCCAACGGGTTTCCGGGCAGATTTGTCGACACGACCTGGCTGGCCGAACGCCTGCAAGAGCCGGACTTGCGGATCGTCCAGGTGGGAGGCGATAATTTCTACGCCAACCTTCATATCCCCGGGGCGGTGCTGGTGCGTTATCGGGAGATCATCACCCAGCGCGACGGCATCCCTGCCATGCGGGCGGATGCTGCCGATTTGGCGACCCTCTGCAACCGGCTGGGGGTGAATAAAACAACCCGGGTTCTGGCCTACGACGCCACGGGGGGGCTTGATGCGGCGCGCTTCATCTGGACCCTGGCCACCCTGGGACACGACCTGGGCGCCGTCCTGGATGGTGGCATGGGGGCCTGGTACCAGGAGAGCAAACCCGTGGCTCAAGCCGCTCCCGAAATCGCTCCCGCCGTATTTTCTCCATGTGATTCACCCCTGTGGAGTGCAACCCGGGATGATGTCCTGGAGATCTCCCAAGGCAAGGAAACGGCCACTCTCCTGGACACCCGCAGCGAGGGGGAGTATCTCGGACGCAACCTGACCGGTCCACGCGGACACATTCCCCGGGCACGGCATTTGGACTGGACCGAAACCCTGCGCAATCGGCAAATGCCGGTGTTGAAGGAGCGGGAACTTCTGCTGGAGTTGTTGGCCCTCCGGGGTTTGCGGGACTTTTCCCAACCGATCGTCGTCTACTGCCAAACTGCCCATCGGGCCTCGCAAACCTGGCTGCTGCTGCGTCATCTGGGCTTCACCTCGGTTCGGCTCTACGACGGTTCCATGGCCGAATGGGGTCTGCTCGGTCTGCCTTTGGTGACCGGACCTGATTCCCAGTGAGAGGATTCCTATCATGTTCGATGCCTTAAGCGACCGCCTGGATGCGGTTTTCAAAAAACTGCGTGGACGTGGCACCCTGACGGAAGCCAACATTGACGAGGCCATGCGGGATGTGCGTTTGGCTCTGCTGGAGGCAGATGTCCATCTCAAGGTGGTGCGGGAGTTCATTGCCCGGGTCAAGGAGAAGGCCATCGGCATGGAGGTTTTGGCCACTCTCTCCCCGGGGCAGCAGGTGATCAAGGTGGTGCATGACGAATTGATCCACCTGATGGGAGATGCCAACGCAATTCTCAACCTGGCCACCCAACCCCCTGCCGTGGTGATGATGGTTGGCCTGCAAGGATCGGGCAAGACCACCAGCACCGGTAAACTCGCCCGCTGGCTGGCGGAAAAACAGCGCAAACGCAGCCTGTTGGTCTCCCTCGACATCTATCGACCCGCCGCCATGGACCAGTTGGCCACGATCGGCCAGCAGGCCGGGATCACCGTCCTACCCGGGCGCCCCCAGGATAATCCACGCCAGATTGCCCAGGATGCCCTGCGGGAGGCCCGCAACGGCGGCTACGATATCCTCTTTCTCGACACCGCCGGTCGGCTGCATATCGACGAGGAGTTGATGACCGAACTGGCCGATGTCAAGGCCCTGGTCAACCCCATCGAAATATTGCTCGTGGCAGACGCCATGACCGGTCAGGATGCCATCACCGTCGCGGAACGTTTCCATGACCGTCTGGCCATCACGGGGGTGGTGTTGAGCAAGACCGATGGCGATGCCCGGGGGGGCGCTGCCCTCTCCATCCGCCATGTCACGGGCACCCCCATCAAGTTTTTGGGAACCAGTGAAAAACTGGAGGGTTTGGAGCCGTTTCACCCCGACCGTCTCGCCTCCCGTATCCTGGGCATGGGGGATGTGCTCACCCTGGTCGAAACCGCCATCGAAAAGATGGATATGGCCAAGGCCAGCCAGTTCCAGGAAAAGATGCTCACCACTCAGTTCACGCTGGAAGATTTTTTGGAACAGATCCAGCAGATGAAAAAGATGGGATCCATGGGGGATTTGATCGGCATGATTCCCGGAGTCAAGCAGATGCTCAAGGGCCATGATGTTTCCGGAGCGGATGGTCAACTCAAGCGCGTCGAAGCCATCATCCGTTCCATGACCCGGGAGGAGCGTCGCAAGCACCAGGTGATCAACGCCTCACGTCGCCGCCGCATCGCCAAAGGTTCAGGAACCTCCGTGCAAGAGGTCAACAAGGTTCTGAAACAATTTGTCGAGATGCAGAGCATGATGAAAAAACTGGGAAAATTGGGCAAGAAGGGGTTCATGCGCGGTGGTTTTCCCGGCATGCCCAAAATACCGGGGATGCCGTTTTGAGATCAGGCAGCCTCTAAACACCCCGAACGCCATGCCGATGCCAAGCCGACCGTCACCCCCTCAACGATTCAGGCCCAGGCCGTAACGCTGCAACAGTTCCAGGGTTTCGGTGTGGATTTTTTTGTTCGTTCCCGCCACCAGCCAACCCGTGTGCGTCAGGGGGGCAATGGGGTTGCCCCGCAGGTCCGAAACACGGCCCCCCGCCCTTTCCACCAACAAGATGCCGGCGGTCAAATCCCAGGGCATGATGGGCGCGTGGGTCGGCGCCAGAATGTAGGCCGCATAACTCCCCTGGGCCACACGGGCCAGGCTGTAGGTGGGCGATCCACCGGTACAGACCACTCTGCGCACCCGGCGATCCCCCCACAAATCCAGGATGGCGTCGATCTCCTCGCGCATGCAGCGGGGTATCTGGTAATTGATCACCCCGGTGGCAAGGCTCGCGGGCCGCACCAGGGGGAGCGGACGACCATTCGCCATTACTCCTTGTCGTGAGGCCTCGAACAGCTCTCCCGTGCAAGGATTGTGGGCCAATCCCAATACAGTACGCCCCTCTTCCAAAAGGGTCAGGACCGAACAAACGGTGGTCTCGCCGTTGCAATATGCCCAGGCCCCGCTGGTGGCAGCAAAGGCCCAGAGGCACGAAGTGGTGGATGCCGCAGGGGAGAAACCAGTCGCCTCTCCGTGAAACCGGTGTTCGGGAAAGGCAGTCAGAAGCAACTCCGCGACCCGTGCTTCGGCGGACCGGTTGCCTGCTGTTTTGGGAGTGCCATCAGGGTGGCACGCCATGCCGACATCCATCCCCTCCCGCACGGCGCGAATCATCTCACCTGCCTCCAGCACCGCTTGGCGACCCACAGCCAGATAGGCCTGCAAAACCCCGTTCATGATCGGCCTCACACCCTGTCACAATCCGGGAGCGCCCACCCTCCCCTTTATTTCCCGCGATTCTACAGGAGATCCCCCGGTCTAGCCATGCCATCCATGCAGGGTCCAGGGTACCGGAAGGATGATGCATGGCAGATTTTCAATAAAAGGAGTGCCGGGCGCCCTACCCCCAGGAGACGACGGACCACCCTTTTGACCGGGCAATCTTTTGCAACGTCCGCGTGGGGTCCACGGCAAACGGGCGCCCGGCTACCGACAGGATGCTCAGGTCTGCCTGATGGTCGGAGTAGACATGGGCCTGACAGGTGGCCAATTTTTTACCAAGATATTGCTCCAGGACAACAAGCTTCTCCGCGCCATAACAGTTGGGCGAGGTCAGCACTCCCCGAAACATGGCCGGGTTATCCGAATCGTCCCGGGCAGGCCAATCCGTGCGGGTACACACCACTTCATCGATTCCCAACCGGTGCGCCAGGGGCACGACATACAGATCCAGGCTGGCTGTGGCAAGAATCACGCGGCAGCCGGCGTGGCGGTGCCGGGCCAACTCCTGAACGGCGCCCGGCTTGAGCCAGTCGCGGACCAACTCCTCGACAGTGGCCTCGATCCAATGTTGCATGGCGGAACGTGGCACACCCCCCGCCACATGCCGGAGAAACTGCCCCTTCAACCAGCCATTGTCCCGATGTCCGCTTTTGAAAAGAAGCACAGCCCCGAGCAACCATGGCAACCGTCCCCAACGGGCCGGACGCCGCCACAGAACATGGCGCAAAAAAATGCGGTAGGTGTCACACGCCGTGATGGTCTTGTCCAGATCGAACACGGCCATCGGCGGCTGCGGATCGTGCGGCATGCCCGGTTTTTGTCCAATCGGCTCCATATCAGGCAATCAAACACCAACTTTGGGTTCAATCGCCTCGGCAGACCCGGAATGTGCCGGTGCAACCGACCAAAGACGGGTACTCCCCCAAAAATACCCAAAAAAAACCATCAGAATGCCGGCAAACATGACATATTCCGGAATATTCAACCGCTCTCCCAAAATGCCCACCACACCGCAGAGCAGGGAAAGCCCTGTCAGAAAGAGCATGGTGCGGTTGACCGACCACCCCAGATGCAAAAGGAGGTGATGAAAGTGTTTGCGATCCGGAGCAAAAGGGGGGCGTTTTTGCAGAATCCGCCGCAACAAGACGCTGAACATATCGATGAGTGGCACTGCGATCAGCCATATGGCCGTGACTGGCCGCAAAACGTGGTGGTCTCCCTGGGTCAGATAGACCATAAACCAGGCCAGGGAGAAACCGAGAAACGTGCTCCCGGCATTGCCCATAAACAGGGAGGCAGGACGGCCAAACCAACGCACGTTGAAACCCAAAAAAGGCAGAAGCACCACGATGAAGGCAGCGGCCAGCACCGCCACATTCCAGAGACCCGCTTCCAGCGAGAGCAGGACGATCAGGGTGAAGGTGACCAACCCAAGTCCCCCTCCCAGGCCATCCAAACCATCGGCCATATTCACGGCATTGATCACCCCAACGACGCAAATCACTGTAAAGATGACCATCCAGTTACCCAGATAGATCGGGCCCAGGGCAAAAAGGTCGCCCAGGTAGTAGATCCCCACGCCACCCCACCAGGCCATGATGACAGCCACCGTGATGTGAACAACGAACCGCAGGGCCACACTCAGATTCAGATAATCGTCCAGAACCCCCACGAGCACCAGAATGGCAATCGCCAGACGCAGGTGGTGCAGCTCCGGAATGTCCAGATCAAGAAGAAAAAAAGCGACCAGAAGTCCAAGGAACATCCCAGCCCCCCCGATCAGGGGCTTGTCGCCGATGTGTACCTTGCGCGTATCCGGATGGTCGACGAGACCGATACGATGAGCCAAAGAGCGGCCCATCCATAGCACCACGCAGGTCACTGCCCCACCCGACAACAGGCCGACCAAAGAACTCCACGCCATCATCCGCACCAGACCTGCCTCCCCTGGCATGATTTCCTGCTACTTCCCAACATACCCCCCTCTGATTCCAAAACGACCACACCCTCACCGCTCGGAAAGCAAAAACCATCCAGAAAACCGCCCAGCGGGGCACATAGACCACTGCCCGATGGAAAGATCGGGCAACACGAACAACCCGCATGGCAAGTTCCCAGTTAACCAGATGATGCACGCATAGGACAAGGCATGACGCAAAAGTCACCTCTTCGCTTGCGAAGCGTCAATCGACCGCCATCCCCAGAGCCACGGATCTTAACTGTCTCACCAAGTCAACGCAAATCGGGTGCAAGAAATCATCCATTTTCCTTGTCACAGGTTTATGTTGGTATACACTGGCCCGGTTGGGGGACTCGAATATCCCCATCCATTATTTTTCGGTAACAGCATTTTATTGAGATTGATCTCTTGCCATGGCCAATCAGCACCCAAGAAAGCCGGCTTTCGGGAATTCTGCGGCGGCAACCCCCGTGGGGGGCAAAAGCGGGGTGGAGATTGCCGACCCGACCCGTGACGCTGCGGACAAATCCCGCCGGCAGTGGGAGCGATCAACCTTTTCAATCCGGGCAACCTTGACCCTGGATTTGCGGGAATTTCTTCCACTCACCGGGGTTACCGAAGATGTCAGCCTTGGTGGCGCCAAGTTTCGTCCCTCTCGGACCATTCCCCCCATTCCCATCGGAATCGAGGGGTCGTTTGTCATTGCCCTGGGTGACGGCCCCATGACCTTCCGCTGTCGTACTGTTCGGATCACCCCCACCCATATTTTCCTCAACCTGCTCGGTAAAGAGGCCCTTTTTGGTCAGGCCATCGCCGTCGAGGCCCTGCGCAGCATCAAAAAGTCCAATCCAACCCACTGATGCTCCCCATTTAATTTTCCGAGGTGCCATGGAGCAGGTACATTTGTTTCTCATGTACGCCGTGTTGGGTGCCGTCTCGGGTGTTTTGGCCGGCCTGCTGGGTGTGGGTGGGGGCATCGTTCTGGTGCCTGTTTTGCTCTTCTCCCTGGAAACACAGGGGGTTGCAGCGACGGTTTCCATGCACATGGCCTTGGGAACCTCCCTGGCCATCATCGTGATCACGGCGCTGGCATCGGTGCGCGCCCATCACCGTCGGGGAGCGGTGGAGTGGCCCATTGTTTGGCGCATCACCCCAAGCATTTTGTTTGGCACGCTGCTCGGGTCGGGTTTGGCGGACCACCTGTCCGGTACCGTTCTGAAAAAAATTTTTGGCCTTTTCGCCTTGAGCCTGGCCTTTTATCTGGCCTTTGGCCGCCCCCCTGCGGCCAATCGGACCCTGCCGCGCACCGCAGGCATGGCCATGGTCGGCAGCGGTGTCGGCTTCGTATCCGCTTTGATGGGAATCGGTGGAGGAAGTCTTTCGGTGCCCTTCATGGTCTGGTGCAATGTGACCATGCGGCAAGCCGTGGCCACCTCGGCGGCCATTGGCATGCCCATCGCGATCGCTGGCGCCACAGGCTATGTCATCACGGGGTGGGGAAACCCCCTTCTACCTTCCATGAGCCTGGGTTACGTTCACCTCTCCGCGCTCCTGGCCGTGGCCCTCTCCAGTGTCTTTTCCGCTCCCCTGGGCGCACGCTGGGCGCATAGCATCCCCCCCCTGCTGTTGCGACGCCTTTTCGCCACCCTGCTCCTGATGCTGGGTGGGCGCATGCTTCTGGTATAGAACGTCCCCCAAAAGGTGCTGATAACCATGCAGCATCCCTCCAAGAAAAGCTCAGCGCAACCATTCACCATCCTTTACCGTTCTTCGACGGACCGCCTGATCAAGGGCACGAGCATGGGCACCCGCTTGCGGTAAAGCCCATAGGGTTCTCCCAGAGTGGTCAACATGTCGCGCTCTTCCAGGAAAATGCCGATGAAGATATAGGCGCTCATGAAAGCCGCCCATAAAAAATGGCCCCATGTCATGACAGGAACCGCCCAAAACGCCACCATGGTGCCAACCATGATCGGGTGGCGGACGACCTTGTACATCCCCCTTTCATCAAACCGGGGTGGGGCATAAGGAAGACCCCGCATATGACAATACACCTGCCGCATGCCGAACAGATCGTAGTGATCGATCTGAAACGACGCCGCCAAGGGAGACAAAAGGGCCACGATGAACACCATCTGGATCATCCAGACACCGGCCACATTCTCCACGCGCCACAACTCCCCCAGAATAGGCTGCCACAATCCCATGATCAACGCCAGCAACAACGATGCGACCAGGACATAGACGCTGCGTTCCAGGTGGGCGGGAACATGCCTGGTGAGCCATGCCTTGAAAAAGGGTCGGGAAGCCACGCTGTGATGAACGGCGAAAAGGAGCATCAGGAGGGTATCGATCCCCAAAGATTGGAACAGCGGAACCCCTACCTGGGGAAAATCAATCGACTTGGGTACATACACATTGGCCAGGAAACCGGCAAGATAGACAAAGACCGCATTGAAGGCGGCATAGGCCATCAAACCAAAAATAAAATGAAGCAGGCGCATGTTCTATGATACCCCAACTTTGGAAGGCTGCCGGAAATGAAGCAAACGCATGTCTTATGATACCCCAACTTTGGAAGGCTGCCGGGAATGTCGGATGGTTGCGCGATGTCTCGCCGCTGCCTCGACGATCTGACCAAAGGCTATGCCGCCATCATTACCGGGAAATTGGGTGTGCAACAAGGTGGAGAAACGATTTTCCGCCAAGAGGGCGATGGCGGATTCGGTCAACAGGCGATTCTGGAACACCCCACCTGTCAGTCCAACCCGACTGACACCCGTTTGCTCCCGCACCGTGCAGGCCGTGTGCAGGATGGCAAAGGCCAATGAGGCATGAAACCGGGCCGCCTGAACGTCGGGAGACTCCCGGGATCGATAAAGGGAGTGCAGCAAGGGCTCCCAGTCCAGTTCCAGGAGCCGTTGCGGCAAAAAACGGTAGGGAAGCGCCATGGCCTCGGTTCGGGTATGACCTGCCACGGCTTCCAACTCCATGGCTGCCTGCCCCTCGTAGGTAGCCACCATCCGTCCGAGGATCAACGCCGCCGCTGCATCGAACAACCTGCCCACTGCATGGGTGGGCAAGGTGTTGATTCTCCTTTCCCAGGCTTGTCTGACCAGACCCCATTCAGGCTGGGGAGGACGCCACGACAAACCGCACTCCCAGCACAATCCGGCTGCTGACCGCCAAATCTCGCGTGTCACCCGATCTCCGCCAGGCAGGGAGAATGTGCGCATGGTCGCCACGCGCTGCCAGTTGCCGGGCGTTCCCAACAAGGCCTCCCCCCCCCAAAAGGAGCCGTCGAAGCCCAAACCCAGGCCATCCCAGGTAAAAACCAGGGTCGGCTCGGTTTGATTCTCCACCTCCCCCAGCAGGGAGGATGCGTGCGCCACATGGTGCTGGACCTGGTATACAGGCAATCGTTGCCGCTCCGCCCATTGGACCGCCTGATATTCAGGGTGCAGATCCACCACCAAACCCCGGGGCGTCACCCCGTAAAGGGTTTGCAGATCCCCGATCACCTGTTGAAACATGTCCAGCGCACGCGGTGATTGTAAATCTCCGATATGTGGCGACATGACCACCCGCTTCTCCCAGGCCAGGGCAATCGTGTTTTTCATCTGGCTGCCGGTCGCCAGAATGGGCTCTTCCAGAGCAAACGGAAGCGAATACTCCTGGGGCGCCAGGCCTCTCCCTCCCCTGATCAATCGGGCCTGCCCGGCGATCACCCGAAACACCGAGTCATCTGCCGGACGGCGAATGGGACGATCATGGTGCAAAAAGCCGTCGGCGACCTGGGCCAGGCGCTCCTCCACCTCCTCTGCCCGGGTCAGTACAGGGTCGCCACGCAAATTGGCCGAGGTCGCCAATAGCGGCCTGCCAAATTTTTGCGTCAAGAGGTGGTGCAATGGACTGTAGGGGAGCATGACGCCCACCTCGTTCAGGCCCGGGGCAACCTCCAGCGGGAGCAGGGAATCCGCGCAACGGGGGAGAAGAACGATGGGACGAGCCGGATCGGTCAACATCGCCGCATGGGCCAGCTCCAGCGTGACGACGCTGCGCACAAGATCCAGACCATCGCAGCCCGCTTCAGGAACCATCACTGCCAGGGGTTTGTCAGGTCGGGGCTTTTTTTCCCGAAGGCGCGCTATCGTTTCCCGTCGGCCCGCATCCCCCATCAAGTGGTACCCGCCGACCCCCTTGACCGCCACGATCTCCCCCCGCGCAAAGGCTGCGAGGCAAGCATCCAGCGCTGGGTCCGAACCTTGAACGATGCAACCGGTTGCGTGATAGGTCAAGCGGGGGCCACAATCCGGACAAGCCAGGGGCTGGGCATGAAAACGCCGGTCCAGGGGATTGTCAAACTCGGCGCGACAGGGTTCACACAATGGAAAACCGGCCATGGCGGTGTTGTTCCGATCATAAGGCAACCGGTCCATGATGGTATAGCGCGGGCCACATTGGGTGCAGTTGGTGAAGGGGTAATGGTAACGGCGTGCCTGGGGATCCGCCATCTCCTCGCGGCAAGCGGAACAGAGGGATTGATCGGGAGGGATGCATGGCCAGGTATCTCCCTTCTCCTGGCTGGGGAGGATGACAAATCCAGGTGCATCCTGGGGCAACGCCTCGGCAACCTTCTCCAAACCGGGACGGGCCAGAGGGGGATGGCGTGTCAAAAGATCCCGGATAAAACCTTCCAGAGCCTCAGGCCGACCTTGCACCCTGATCTCCACCCGGGAACCCGTGTTGCGAACCCAGCCCGACAGCGCCCACTCCCTGGCCAGGCGAAAGACGAACGGACGAAACCCGACGCCCTGTACCTGACCGGTCAAGGTCAGGTGCCGAGCCAACAGGAGGGGCTTTTCATCAGGCATAATCGATGAGCCAAACCTCAGCAATGTCTCCCATATTCATCTCCAGGGGGGATGGCGGCAATACGATGAAGGCATTGGCCCGGCTCATGCTGGTCAGCATGCCAGACCCCTGGGCCCCCGTGCTCTCCACCCAGGCGCCGTCGGCAGCAAAGTGGACCACACCCCGTTGAAAGTCCATGCGGGTGTGTTTTTTGACCAAGCGTCCCCGCAAAGGCAGTTGCAGACAACGATCAGGCTCCGGTGCAGCCCCCATCATGCGCAGCAAAGCAGGCCGCACCAAGAGCAGAAAAACCGCCAGGCAGGAGACCGGATTGCCCGGCAGGCCGAAAAAAGCCGCCTTGCCCAGGCGGCCATAGGCCTGAGGTTTGCCTGGTTTCATGCCCACCTTCCAAAAATCGATGACCCCCTCCTTGGCAAGAATTTCCTTGACCAAATCATAGTCACCAACGGAAACCCCACCCGTGGTGATGACCGCATCGGCAGAGGTGGAACCTTTCCGCAGCGCGGCCCGGATCTGTTCACGGTCATCCCGGACCAGACCCAGATCGATCACCGTGATACCCATGGCCTCCAGGGAGGCCCTCAAAGTGGTTCGATTGCTGTCGTAGACGTGGCCCGGCGCCAATGGGGCGCCAACCGCCTGGATCTCGTTGCCGGTGGAGAGCAAAGCCACCCGCAGGCGTGACATGACCATGATATGGGCAAAGCCCAGGGAGGTCAGCAGTCCCAGATCAGCCGGGGTGAGCCTGCGTCCCTGGGGGAAAACCTGCGTGCCGGCACGAATATCCTCTCCAGCCCGGCGCAGGTTTTGGCCGGCACGTTGGCCAGCGGGTATCGTGACCCGGTCGGCCTCCCGGCGCGTCTCTTCCTGCATGACGACACAGTCACAACCGCCCGGTATGGGTGCGCCTGTCATGATACGCACCGCCTCCCCGGATGCCAGGGGGCGATTGAGGCGGTTTCCGGCAGGCAGGTCGGCGACAACTGTCAGGGTCGTTTCATCGGTTGGCGACAAATCCGCCAGGCGCACGCCATAGCCATCCATGGCGCTGTTGTCATGATTGGGAACATCGAGGGTGGCCAGAATCGACGTGGCCAGAACCCGCCCCAAACCAGCCCACACATCAATCCGTTCTGTCCGGGTGATCGGGGCCACACCTGCCATGACCCGTTCCCGGGCCTCTGCAAACGAGATCATGTTTTATCCTTCCCCGGTATCCGTGACCTCCTGGTACGCATAAGCGTTGAAGGCCAGCAGCGGTAAAATCGTTGAGATGCGAACACGACTGTCAAACATTTTTGGCAATAGTCTGAGAATGAATCGACTGCGCGGGAGATTGGTGGAAAACAGGAACGTCAGCAACCGCAAGGCAAAAAGCAGGCGATACTTCAGCTTGACCGGGTCGTGCCGGTTGGAGTGCGCCCAAAAATCCCGCTCCCAGTAGTGATTGAGACGTTTCCAGATGGCAGGGAAAGAGTAAACTTTGCGAATCAAACGGCGATGGCCGGTCAGCAGGGCCTCCGGCGTCATGGGAGATGGCTTGAAAACAACGTGGTTGGAGTCATATCGATTCCAATCCTCGTGCAGAATCCGGCCCTCTTTTTTCATGCGTTCGAAAAGTGGAGTACCCGGGAAAGGAGTGAGGATGTTGATGACCGGACCCAACAGGTTGGTCTCCGCGATAAAATCAGCCAGGTGGTCAAAACTGGCCTGGGTATCCCCGTCATAACCGACGATGAACGAGGCATGCACCAGAATGCCTGTCGCCTGGATCCTGGCGATGGCGGTTGCATAGTCATACTTGAGATTCACATCCTTGTTCATCTGTGCCAGATTATGCGCGTCGATGGACTCCAGACCAATCAGGACGGCGCCACAACCACTCTCCCGCATGGCCTGCAACAGAACGTCGTCCTTGGCCAGATTGACAGAGGCCTGACAAGACCAACTGAGATTGAGCGGCTTGATGGCCTGAAACAACTCCAGGGCAAATTTTTTGTTCGCGATGATGTTGTCATCGGCGAAAAAGATGGACTTCTTTTTATCGAAGCCATGTTCAGTCCGACCCACAGCGTGAATTTCATCCAGGACCTGTTCCACGGATTTGTGTCGTACCCGGTTGCCATCGTAGGCATATACGGAACAGAACTCACAACGGAATGGGCACCCCTTGGTGGTTTGAATGACATCCAGCAGATAGTTGCAATGGCTGAGTCCCTGACGATCAGGCAGGGGATATCGCTTCAGATCGACAAGGGTATCGGCCTGATAACTCCGTTGCAAGACCCCCTTCTCGGCATCCTGGAGAACGACCGGCCAAATTTGTTCCGCCTCGCCGGAAACCACCGTATCGCAGTGGGCCAGGGACTCTTCCATGCACATGGAAGGGTGTATCCCACCCAGGACCGTCTTGACCCCCCGTTGCCGATACATGGCGGATATCTCATACGCCCGTTTGGCAAACATGGTCCGGGCGCTGATCCCAACCAAATCCGGAACCCAGGAAAAATCGATATCTTCCAAATGCTCATCGAAGATGCGCACGGTGTGGTTTTTGGGCGTCAAGGCAGCCAGGGTGGGTATGGCCAGCAGGTAGGAGAAATGTTTCCGGGTGAACAAAAACTCCGTGTAGAACCGATAGTCATAGAAACTTCTCTCGGGGCCGGCATAACTCCTGGGGATGATCAGAGCTATCTTCACGGGTCGGAACGGCTACATCGATCCGGTCAATCTGAATTGAACGCGCCGATTGTCCGCGCCGGTTGGATCATCGGGATTCAGAAGCTCCCTGGGGCCTTTGCCCACCACGGACATGCGCTGCGCGGGCACATTTTCGGCCAGAAAATCCCGCACGGCCTTGGCGCGGGCTGCCGAGAGCCGCAAATTGTACTCCTGGCTGCCGGACGCATCCGTGTGACCTTCGATGGCAAAGCGGCAATGAGCCAATTGGTCGCTGTTCATGGCCTCGGCGACATTTTTCAGGGTCTTGGAGGCATCTGCGCTCAACTGGTAGGAGTTGAACTCAAAAGGAACGGACAATGCCACCGCATTCCCCTTGGGGCATTCGCCACCTGTAGCGGAGTGTGTCGAAGCACGATCTTCCTGATCCGCCGCCTTGGCTGCGGCCTTGCCGGCAGATTCGGAAACCGCCTTGTGCTCAGCCTTCGGAGGGGAGGCGCCAGCGCCGTCAAAAACGATGCCCCGGGTCTTGACCTTGGGACGACTCCCGACCTTACCCTCTCCCGCCCCATTTTCCCGGCTACCGGCCCCCAACAGACCCTCGACAATATCCGTTGCACTGGGTTCCTTGCCTTGCAAGGAAACGACATCGCCGGCCAGAGCCCGATTGCCACATATGCAGACCGAAGCCGCCGCGACAATCAACGCCCCACCCCATACCACGGCACGCACCTTCGGTAGGCAAACTGCTTTGAACATGTCACAACCCCCCTGACTCAACATCCCTTCACGAACACACCTCCCAAACCGGGGAGGAAGATATCAGACTCACCAAAAAAACCATGGAAACGTTTTTTCAACGACCGACGGAGACATCCCCAACGCCGTCGATTTGAATATCCGGTTCAGTGAGGGATTTGGCAACGGTCACTCTGCCGACACCCTGCATCGATACACGCACCTTGCGGGCGACGCCACCGAAGGAGACATTGCCGCTCCCGGTCAGATCGATCTGCAACTGGTCGACCTCCCCCCCCTTGACCTGGATATCCGACGCACCCGCCGCAACGATGGTCAACTGGCCGGCAACAGAGGTAATCTCGACACTGCTGGCCCCATCGGCACGCAACCTGGCCGCACCCACATCACCAGCTTTCAAGGTGCAGGCTCCGCCCACATCGACATCCAGGAAACCTGCCATGCCATCAATGTCAACCTGCTGGCAACTTCCGGTGACAGCGAGAGCAACCTTTTTGGATAGAAGAAGATCCAATCGCACGGGTTCGCGACCACTTGAGGCGCCATCTGTCACACGAACCCCGTCCACACGCACACTGCCTATTTCGATAGACCCGGACGACTGGGTGATCGAACCAACCGTCGCCGATGTGGAAATACGATTGCCGAATGATGATGTGGAAACATGACTGCCGAATGATGCGGTCCCCGTGGACTTTTCATGAACACTCAGCACTTTTCCTTGTTGCTGAAAACCGAGTGCATCCTTACCCAACGGACCCGAAGCGCCAAGCACCGTCTGTGGCTGGTCATGGGTATGGATCCGAATCGGGTGCAAGATGCCATCCAAACGAACCTTTTCCACTTGTCCACGCCAGAGGGGCTCCAGACTCTCGGCACACACCCCGCCGCTCCACAAGATGGCCGGCACGACAAAAAAAACCGACCCCAGACCAATGCGCGTTCTGCTCATGAACCACCCGAACCTCAACCTCCGGGACAGCAGCGAAAACCACCCAAACCGCTGAACCGGGAAACGTAACCACTCACCACCCTTGCAAGAAAAGTCTGGACATGAAAGCCTTTGTCAGGGCTTCGCCCCGAACCCCACCAGGAATCTCTCCTGGACCTGCCAGGGAGCCCCACCCCCCCTTCAAGGCTCACCTTGCACCATGCACAGGGCATCACCCAGGACAAACAACTCGACCGGCAGGGCGTTCTTGCTGCGCGTCGTGAAGGAGATCGGCCTTTGACCAGCGACAATATACTCCTTGGGATCAGCAAGGTTTTTGCGTTCCAAAATCTTGGCTCCATGTTGCCAGCAGGTCAGCGTGAAACCCCCGGCAAAGGGCTTGGCATCCGCCTTGCCCACGCCCAACCCCATATCCCCACTGATCCCGGCCAGCGCACACGGCGGCGAAGAGGCCAAACCGAGCAACAGAACCAAAGCTGGGAGAACCCTTACAGCAGTCAGATGCAACACAGCCGCGCCCATGACTTGACTCCGCTTCGATCAGGATGCCAAACCGACCCTACCGCAAATCGACACCACCACTCTGCACGCCGGCCCCCTCCTCCACCTTCATGGAACCGATTCGGCTGCCAGTCGTCACCCGGGAATCCCGGCTGACATGGGCCCCACCGATCTGCACTGGGGCATCTCCCTTGATCTGGTACTTGTCCATGGCCTCTTTGCGAAGTTCACCACCCAACTGGGATGTCAGCGCAGAGAGCGTTTCATCCAACTCGTGAAGAACGCGGCCATCACCGAGCTTTTGTTTGGTCTTCTGGATGACGCTCTGTGCTTCTTCATAGTTTTTGACAGCTTCCCGCTTGTTCCCCTCGCGCATGGCGATGTTGGCCAGACCGGCGTAGGCATCCACCTGGTAGCGGACATTGCCACTCTCCCGGGAGAGGCGGGTCAAAACCTCCTTCGCTTTGTCGTAATCCCCGTCTTTGATCAGCATATCGGCAGAACGGAGCAGCGCCCCCTCGTTACTGGGGCACCCGTCCATAACCTGCCTGAGCATTTGCCGGCTTTGGACCGCCGACAACGAACGAGGGGACTGAACCCCGTCCTGGCAAGGATCAAGAGCCAAAGCTGTCTGGCAAAAGCCCCCCACCAAAAACACCACGGCACCCGACACGCTCCGCACAACATTCGCCACAGCCTACCCTCCCGGTCAGGGCCATATCTGCAAACCACCGCAGGTCAACGCACGCGCCTTGGCTACTTGACTTGGATTTTGACCTGTCCTTCAGCCACCCCTGCGTCCGTAGCGGCAAAGAGGGAACGGATCTTATCCAGGGTATAGCCCTCGATCGCCTCCAGATCGACAGACTTGACCGCACTGGGCAACCGGTCTGCCAGATCCTCCTGGGAGGCAAAACAGGCCACAGTGTCCGCAGAGCCGGGGTGCTCGACCTGGATTCTGAAACGCATATCCCCACTGGGTATGGCAAAGCGCCTCGATTTGACCAGAGATTCGGTGCGAAAACGATTGGGCAGGATTCTGGAAACCGTTTTCCCTCCCTGATCCCAGAAGCAGTAGACATGCGCACCGTTGGAAAGATCCAGGGTGACCACCATGCTTTCGCCGGCTTTATACTGACCCTGACTCGTAGACACATTCAGACGCAATGGGGCCTGAACCGCGGCAGCTTTGCTGGCTACGGGCTCTTTGGGCGCGGGGGCGCTCGCCACCCTCTTGGCAATCTCGTAGTGCCGGGCCATGTTGTCGGTGATGGGCATCTGGATCCAGGCATCCAACAGGGCCTGAGTCGGGATCGTCGCCAGGGAAGTTGCGTTATAATCGATCTTGGCAGAAGCAAAGACCTTGTTGATCGCCCCTACCGCCTTGGCCGAGTCGCGCGGGTAGGTATCCTGGAAGTAGCCGTTGGCTCCGAGGATCATATCGGCAATCACCTCGGAACCCGCCGCATCAATATCCTCCTTGATCGTGCGAATCAGCAACCGGTCCGGTTCAGCGCCCTTCAGCATGCGCCAATACGGCACACGGAACTCACGCCCCAACAACTGCACGACGCTCACCTCCACGAGGGAGCGAATGGCTGCATGCACACCCTGTGAGCGGCTGGCATTGCCCGTCATGCCAAAACCGGTACCGAAGATGGAGAAAGCCCAACCCGAGGTCTTGTTCTCTTTCCTGACCGACACGGTATTGGATGTGTGCGCACCCGTGGAGGTCTGCGTGACGTAACTCAGCACACCAAAGTCGATGGTCATGCGCGACTCTTGGGCATCGCTGCGCTTTTCGGCTGACGCATCGGCAGAGGATTGCCCCAGGGGAACGGAGAGATCCAACTGCTGGGATGTCCCCTTGGTGGCCAGATCCTTGTCAAATTCCGTGATCGCGCCGGCAATGACGATATCGGGCATCTTGTTGCCGAGCCGTATGCCTCCGCGCAAACCAATCTCATTGCTCAAGTATTGCGGATCGTAAGGGACATTGACCATCGGCGCACCAATCTTGTCAATGGTGGTCGAGACCATGCGGGTAATATCGCTGGGGAGCCCGGCGCCACCACCCGTATCGTTGGTGATCGGCTTGATCTGCAAATAGTAGGGGTGGGTAGCGGACTTGCCGGTATAGGCCCGAATCAATTTGCCAAAATCGTAAAGCACCTCATCCTGATCCGTCTGCCGCGACACGACCGCCTCGGTTTCCTTCATGTCGATGGCCGGCGGATCCGACGAGACACAGCCATAAAGACCAGCCCCACCCAGCGCCACAAGAGCCGAAAGCAACTTCAGGGAGTTTCTCATTTGACCTCGATATCCTTTGCGCGCACAACACTCTTGAGTTCCTTGTTCCGCATGACACCCCCGCCCTGGTACTCCACGGTTCCCAGGTTGACCTTCGTCGGCTCCGACACTTTGCCCGGCATACTGTTGATCTTGATATCCTTCCGGGTATCAACAACGGTCACCACCTTTTTGACATCGGAGTTCTTGTCAACCCTTTCACTGCATAAATCGAATTGATTGGAGCCTTTTTGCCGGGTTTTTTGAATCTCCCCCTGAATCTCCTTGTCATCGCAATAACGATACGTCTTATCCTTATAAACATCTGAATTTTTTTGAAATCTCTCGCGGTTCTTGGTGACCACCGCGTCAACCAGATCGCCAGCCTGGGAGGCCGGACACATTACGAGGAGGGTGACAGCAACGACACCCGAGGTCAAAGCAAATATTCTCTGCATCACCACACCTCCCCGTCTCTCCCGAAAAACCGGGGCCGCGCCGCGCAGCAGCGCGGCCCCCACTGGCAAACGGTCCGTCTCGCGAACTTGTCCCGCTACTTACTTAATGTTCACGCCGCCGGCATTGACCTCGGCCTGGCCGGAGGTCTTGATGGTCCCGGTGTCGGCGGAGGTGCTGATCTTGCTGTTCTGAATGGTGTTGCCACGACCCACTTCCACGGTAGCCGCCTTGACCACGGACTTATCCTTGGCTTCGATGGTCCCGGTCTTGCCGTGGGTCTTGATGTCCGTGTTCTGGATCACGGTCTCTTTGCCACCACCACCACCCTCACGCTGGGCATTCAGGCTCTCGGCCATGACGGTGCCACTGACAAGAAGGGACGCAGCCAAAACAACAGCGGGAAACATTTTCATGGAAAACTCCTCTTTCAATGACGAATAGTAACAAACAGTATCGAATAACCCCCACCCGACACACGGGCAGCGACCGGCCACCCTCGATCAGGCGGAGGGGATTCAAGCATATTCTCATCTCACCTGTCAACAAGATTGTTATTCATAAAGCCTTCATAAAAATCGCAACTTGGTCCATTAAACAAAATTTGGCTTGTCGGGTTGCATCCTTCTCGATTCAATCAAGGTTCAGTGGTTCACTATTCGGAAAATCATTGGCCAATTTTTGTCCGCCCTTGATCACAAAACCCCTTTATATTATGAGGTATCAATTGCATAAAAGATCTTGGGCAATCTGAAATTTCCGGGCATATCCGATATGCCGCCAAACTCCCTGCGCTTCATCTTACCCACACCCCAACGCCACCGGATATTTTCGGATCATCTGGGTCCGAAGCGCGCCGGACCTCTCAAGGAACGCAACCATGCAAATCTGGCAACATGTGCTCACGACGGAAACTTCCCCTCACATCAATCCGGAAGATCCCCGGGAAAAAGACGCCAACCTGGTGCTCGTGTTCGGTTCGATCGAATATTTTTCGGCGCCACACCTCTTGCGGACAATCCAGGAAACCTTCCCCCAGGCCGTTGTGGCGGGTTGTTCGACCGCCGGAGAGATTGCTCAACGTGGCCTGTTGGAAAACACAGCCCTGATCACCGCCATACGCTTTGACCACACCACCGTTCGCGTCGTGGATGCAGAGATCACCCGGATGGAGGATTCATTGGCAACAGGAACAATTTTGGGCGATGCCCTGGTTGGACCGGGTCTTGCCGGCGTCCTGATGTTCGGCGTCGGTCTGCAAATCAACGGCAGCGATTTGCTCGAAGGGTTGACGGCTCGCATCGGAACACAGATACCCGTTTCCGGAGGATTGGCTGGCGACGGTGGAGCATTCAAGCAGACCTGGGTTGCATCAGGATCAACCACTTCCAACCAGAAGGTGGTGGCCATCGGACTGTACGGCAAGCGGGTTCGTCTGGGCCATGGCTCTTTTGGCGGCTGGGAACCGTTCGGTCCTTCCCGCAAGATCACCCATGCCCAGGGCAATATCCTTTACAAACTGGACGGTGAGTCGGCGCTCGCCATCTACAAGCGCTACCTGGGTGACCACGCCAAGGATCTACCCGGATCCGGGTTACTCTTCCCCCTGGAGGTTCTGGATGAACACCATGCATCCGTGGGGTTGATCCGCACCATTCTCGGTATCGACGAAACCTCGGGGAGTCTTACTCTGGCCGGGGCCGTCGAAGAAAATGGCCATGTGCGCCTGATGCACGCCAGCACGGACGCGCTGATCCTTGGAGCGCGACAGGCGGCTGAGAAAAGCGTGGGGCAACTGGATCTGAACAACCATCTGGGCCAGGGTCTGGCGATCCTGGTCAGTTGTGTTGGCCGCAAACTGGTCATGGGCGATCAGGTCGATGACGAGATCGCCGAGGTGGTTGGCCAGGTCGGTTCGGAGTTCGTTTTCACAGGCTTCTACTCCTACGGCGAAATGTGCCCCCTGGAAAACGCCAAGGCCTGCAAATTACACAACCAAACCATGACCGTCACCCTGATTGCCGAGATCTGAGCACCATGCATTCCATTTTGCAGAACCAGTTGAAACGCATTTTTGGCATAGGTTCTCCAGATGAACTGCACAACGTCCTGGCAGCTTTGCCCGAATTGGCAACCGGCGCAAACGTCACACCACAAGTGGGCCACTTTCTCTCCCGGATCGGCCTGTTCCTGGAGCGCGTCGACGGAAGTTACCAACAGTTTGGACGTGACCTCGATCTGCGGGCCCGCAGCCTGCAAATCAGCTCTCAGGAGCTGGCCGAGACCAATGAACGTTTGCGTCAGGAATCCGCGGTGCAGCGATCCGCCATCCAATCACTGCGTGAAACGGCCAACCAACTCCTGAGAGGTGATGGCAAACCGGAACTGGGGAGTGATGCCAACAGCCTGCAAAAACTCTCCGCCCTGGTCGCCACCATCGTCGAAGAGCGCGCCATCGCCCAACGCGACCTGGAACGCCAGAAGTTTGCGCTGGATCAACACGCCATCGTCAGCATCACCGACACCTCAGCCACCATCCTCTACGCGAACGACAAATTTTGCGAAATCTCCGGGTACTCCCGGGAGGAGTTGATCGGCAAAAACCATCGCATCGTCAAATCCAGGATTCACCCGCCCTCTGTCTACCAGGAGATGTGGAACACCATCTCCCAGGGAAATGTCTGGCACGGAGAGATTTGCAATGAGGCCAAAAACGGGACGCTTTACTGGGTCTCGGCAACGATCGTACCCTTGCTCGACTCAACCGGAAAACCTGAACAGTACATTGCCATCCGGACCGACATCACCCTGCAAAAGAGCATGGAATCCGCCCTGATCGAGCAGCGCCGTTTTCTGCAAAGCATCACCGATGCCATGGGTGAAGGGGTCTATTATCTCGACGCCAAGGGTCACTGCACCTTCTTGAACCCCGAGGCGCAACGCCTTCTGGGCTATTCGGAAAAGGATGTCCAGGGAAAACCCTTCCACGACATCACCCATTTCAAGGACGGAAATGGCCAACCGCTGGCATTGGAAGATTGCCCGATCCTGCAAACCATCTCCCGGGGCGAGACCTATAAATCCGAAAACGACTATTTTGTGCGCCGTGACGGCACGCAGTTCCCCATATCCATCGTTTCGGTCCCCCTGTTCACGGAAGAGCAGTTGACCGGCTCGGTATCGGTTTTTCAGGACATCACCGAGCGGCGGCAGATTTTCCAGGTACTGAAGAAGGCCAAGGAGGATGCGGAAAACGCCAACCAGCTCAAAAGCAACTTCCTGGCCAACATGAGCCATGAAATTCGCACCCCGATGAATGGCATCATCGGCTTGAGCCACCTGCTGACGCAGACCGACCTCTCTCCCCAACAACGCGATTATCTGCTCAAGATCGATTACTCCGCACGCAATCTCCTGGGCATCATCAACGATATTCTCGACTTCTCCAAGGTTGAGGCCGGCAAGCTGACCATCGAGCGCATTCCCTTCAACCTGACGGAGCTCCTTCAGGAAATAACACCCGTCATTCAAGCCAGAATTCGGGAGAAAGGACTGGAACTGGTTTTCGACCTGAGTTCCCACCTCCCTCCTTTACTGCTCGGTGATCCTCTGCGCCTGCGCCAAATCCTCCTCAACCTGGTCTCCAATGCGGTCAAGTTTACGGAGACGGGAACGGTCGTGATCACCGTCCGCAGCGAGATTCTGGAGGGTGACCTGGTCCGCATCGACTTCAAAGTTCAGGACACCGGCATCGGCATGACACCGGCACAAGCAGCCACACTTTTTCAACCATTTGTTCAGGCTGATAATTCATCCAGCCGCCGCTATGGCGGCACAGGACTGGGACTGGCCATCAGCCGTCAGTTGGTCGAACTGATGGGAGGGGGCATATCCGTTACCAGCACCCCGGATGTGGGTAGCACGTTCCATTTCCATGTGCCGTTCCGCCTCGTCAGTCAAAATCCGGATATCTATTGTTTTCCAGAAGAGATGAGAAATCTGCACATCCTGGTCGTGGATGACAGTGCAGCTGTCCGTACCATTCTGGCCGATACCCTGGAACATTTCGGTCTTTGCGTCGATCTCGCCGAGAGTGGTGCAACGGCCTTGCAGGCACTGCAACAGACCGCCGAGGGGACAAGAGCCCCTTACCGAATTCTTCTGCTCGACTGGCGCATGCCAGACATGGATGGGGTTGAGACGCTCCGGCGCATCATGTCGTTGACCATTCCCCAACCCCATACGATCATGATGACGGCCTATGGCATGGAGTCGGTGCAATCCGCCCTCGGGGAGATTCGCGTTGCGGGCATTTTGGAAAAACCGATCACACCCTCCACCCTGTTCGACTCTCTCGTTCACGTCCTGGATCTGCCGGATCAAGCCCCAAACACAAACGCCTCGCCACGACCCATGCACGGAAAAGCTCCCGGATACGCACCGACATTGCGAGGCCGGCAGGTGTTGTTGGTGGAGGACAACCCCATCAACCAGCAGGTCGCCAGTGGTCTGCTGGATCTGATGGGCATCGAGGTCACCCTGGCTTCCGGTGGCGAGATGGCGATCACCGCCCTGCGCCAGCATCGCTTCGATGTCGTCCTGATGGATATCCAGATGCCGGGCATGGATGGATACCAAACCACAGAGGTGATCCGCCAAAATCTCGGCCTGGAGCAGCTTCCCATCATCGCCATGACGGCCCACGCCATGGCCGGAGACCGCGAACGGTGCCTCGCTGCGGGCATGAACGACCATGTGGCCAAGCCCATCGATCCGACAACCCTGCATGACGTTCTCACGCGCTGGCTGACTGAATACCCGCCTTTTTCGGAAAACCCTTTTTCACCCACCGACACTCCGGCCCTCCAACAGGAAACCCACACCATTGCCGCACTTCCGGAAAACATGCCCGGCATCCATTTGGACGCAGCCTGCCGCAACGTCAACGGCAACATTCCTCTTCTGCGCAAGATATGGTTCGATTTTGCCAACCAATACCAGGATGGCGTGGCGGCGTTTCGATCCGCATGGGGGTCCGGCCAATGGCACGAAATCAACAGAATGACCCATACCCTGAAAGGAACGGCTGCCACCATTGGCGCCCTTGAATTGGCTCAGGTTGCGGGAAACCTGGAGACGATGACGCTCAACTCCAAGGAGTCGGACCCGATCGATTCACATGCCCTGGCATCCCTTCTGGAGATTTTCTCCGAACACCTCGGAGCGGTCATCACGGGTATCCGGACTCTGCAACGAGACACCCTTCCGGTTGTACCCACCTCCGAACCGGTGACCAGCGGATCCGTCAGCCAGGATCTGGTGACAAAAGCCCTCGAATGGACGGAGGAGTTGGCCTCACTCCTGGCCGCAGACGACCCCGACGCCGAAACGCTGGCGGAACGGTTGGCCGGGATGCTGGCACAAACACCTTTTGCGGAAACTTCCAACACGCTTTTCCACCACGCCGGTTCCTACGACTTTACCGATGCCTTATCGGTACTGTCCTCATTGCGCCAGCAACTCCTCGCGCATCGAAACAGTTCCAGTCCGACACGACAAGAAGCTCTTCCGCCTTTTTGAAATTGCGGAGGCCCGTGCCACATTGGCCTCCTTGACCCGACCATTGAACACCTTCCTGGAGCCATCCCATGAGCTGTCACGAGGAACCTGAAACTGGCCGGCAAACCTCATCAACTTTATCCCGGTTTCTGATTCTCATCACCCTGTTGTGCCTTTCCCCCTTCTGCCGTTCCGAGGCCCGCGCCGAGACCATCAAGCTGCGGGCTGACCTCTGGTGCCCTTACAACTGTGACCCGGATTCGGACAAACCCGGGTTGATCGTCGAGATTGCCCGGGCCATTTTCATACCGGCAGGCCATACGGTCGACTACCAGGTCATGCCATGGAGCCGAACACTCAACGAGGTCCGCAAGGGCCACATCTCGGGCGCCATCGGTGCCCTGCCCTCCGAAGCGCCTGATTTGATTTATGGCGCCAACCCGGTGGCCCAGGACGAGTCCGGTTTTGCGTTCAAGAGAGACATGGCATTCACCTATCACGGCACGGACTCCCTGGCCCCATACCGGATTGCCACCATTCAGGATTACAACTATGACGATGGTGAAATCGACGCCTACTTGAGGAAGCATGCCCAGAATACCACCCACATCCAGGTCAATACCGGTGGCCAGGCAGGAGTTGCCAACCTGAGGAAACTGCTGGCCGGGCGGGTTGATCTGGCTTTGGACAGTCGCGCCGTCCTTGCCTATCTCATCCATCAGGAACATCTCGACCAGGAGATCGGGACCGTTGGCCTGGGCCGTCTGGTTGGGGTTCACATCGGATTTTCACCCGCACTTGCAGACTCCAAAAACCTGGCGGACCTGCTCTCCTCCGGTGTGGATCGCCTACGGCAACAGGGTGAGCTGGCGGCCATCCTGGCCCGTTATGGTGTGAAGGAATAGAGAAAACCCTGATCACACGCGCAGCCATTCTGGACGGGTGCATCCGTGCCCGCTCTCATTCTGGACCCCTTGAGGCGCGATCCCAGCCGATGAACGATCTCTCTTTTTCAACATTGCGTCGCTCTCTCATCGTCAGGTTCACCCTCTGGATGATTGCGGGGTCGCTGCTGCTCATTCCATTGCTGGCCGGCTTTCAGGTGTGGCAAACCCATCTCCGCGAAACGGCTGACCAGAAGCAAACGCTCACCGCCCTGGCCGACGCCTTCAAACAGCCCCTGGAGGTGGCTGTATGGAATGAGGATACGGTCAGCATTGGTACGCAACTGGGCAGCATTGTGATGTTTCCGGGCGTTGCCTCTGCCAAGCTGATCACGGACATCGGCCATGGTAAAGAGGGAAAAATTTTCAGTGCGGGATCCTCATCACCAGGTGGTGAAGTTCTGACCATCATTTTGGCCGCGCCTGGCGCCCATGGCGCCCGTCCCATGTTGGGCCGGTTGGAGCTGGGGGCAGACCAGGCGACTTTGCACGACGCTGTGTTGCGGCAGGCCATGGAGATCGTTTCGACAGCGACGCTCCAGGTTCTTTGTCTGAGCCTGCTTTTGACCATGGCCGTGCGCCATCTGGTCTCGAATCGCATCGTCACCTTTGCCCGGCATGTGCATCAACTGGGGCATAATCTTGATTTCACACCCCTCTCGGAGGCCAAAAATCCCGATGAGCTGGGCCTTCTCGCGCACGGTATCAACCAGATGCAAACCCGGTTGCGGCATCACTTCATGGAAATCAAGCAATTGAAGGATCAGCTTGTTTTACACCGTGATCAGCTTGAGGTCGTCGTGCAGGAACGCACCCATGAATTGACCGTTGCCAACCAGAATCTGCGTGCCGCCAAGTTGAGCGCCGACCTGGCCAACCAGATCAAGAGTCATTTTCTCGCCAACATGAGCCATGAAATCCGTACCCCCATGAATGCCGTGATGGGCTTCAGCTACATGCTGATAAAAACCGAACTGACCCCGCAACAACATGAATACGTAGACAAAATCGAAGAAGCCACCCGCGACCTGCTCAAAATTGTCAATGACCTCCTGGATTTTTCCAAGATCGAATCGGGCGAACTGGTACTCCGGCAGGTTCGGTTCGATATGATCGAAACAATGGACGATCTTCACAAGATCGCCCAAACGAAGGCCCATAAAAAGGGACTCCGTGCCACCCTGAACATGGACCCACATCTGCCCCGCATGGTCGAGGGAGATCCACTGCGTTTGCATCAACTACTGCTTAACCTGATCGACAATGCGGTTAAATTCACCCGACAAGGCGGCATCACGATGGAGACCAGGGGAAAGGTGGCGCAGGGCAATCTCCTTTTGCTGGATGTCTCGATCCACGACACAGGCATCGGCATCGACCCCGATGAAACATCTCGATTGTTTCAACCGTTTATCCAGGCAGACAGTTCCAAAACCCGTCATTTTGGCGGGACCGGCCTGGGTCTGGCCATTTGCCGGCATGTGCTGGAACTGATGGGGGGCAACATCCACGTCGAGAGTACACCAGGCGTGGGAAGCACTTTTCATGTGCATATTCCCCTCCAGATATGCCATCCTGATCTTGCGCTCAACGTCCCACCCAAACCTCATGTCGCCGCCTGTGTTGCCGCAACCCATCCGTCCCAAGCGCCGGAAATCGGCGTCACGCCTGACGCACACACCCTGCGGCAAGCTTGCCAAATGCTTGAACGCCTGGATCACAGGATTGCCGCAGCCGACCCCGAGGCGGGAGATCTGGCCAGTGAATTGGCGGGTTTATTGGCCCATACGCCCGCAGCCATCCCGGCGCAGAAACTCTCACGACTCACCAACATCTTCGATTTTGAAGAGGCTGCCCCCGAACTGGCATCTTTGCGGCGCACCTTGAACACACTCATGGAGAAAGTTTGATGAGCACCACAAAAAATCACATTCTGGTCGTCGATGACGAACCCATCAATTTGAAGGTGCTCTCCAACATCCTGCGCGACCTTTATTCCATCAGCGTGGCCAAGGATGGACCCCATGCCCTGGCAAGAGTCGCTGCCGGTCCCAAGCCGGATCTTATCCTGCTTGACGTGATGATGCCCGACATGGATGGCCTTGAAGTGTGTCAACGTCTGAAACAGGAAGAGAGCACGGCACACATCCCCGTCATATTTGTGACCGCCCTGGGCCAACCGCACAACGAAACCCAGGGATTCGAGGCCGGGGCCGTCGATTACATCACCAAACCCATCTCTCCCTCGGTGGTCCTTGCCCGGATACGCACCCATATCGCCCTGGTGCAGACCCAACGTGCGTTACGTGACCACAATCTCGAACTTGAGCGCCTGGTCGCCCAGCGCACCCAGGAGGTCGTCAGCACCCAGGATGTGACCATTCGCGCCATGGCCTCCCTCGCCGAAACCCGTGACAACGAAACCGGCAATCATGTCAAACGTACCCAACATTATGTACGTGTACTGGCTGAACGTCTGCGCAATCATCCCAGCCATGCTTCCGTTCTTGACGATCGTACTATCGGCCTGCTTTTCAAATCTGCCCCGCTGCATGACATTGGCAAAGTCGGCATTCCCGATGCCATCCTGTTGAAGCCCGGCAAGTTGACCGATGCAGAGTTCGACATCATGAAAAAACATCCCGACCTGGGTCGGAATGCCATTCTGGCTGCCGAAGAGAGCCCGGATGATCACAATATCTCCTTCTTGCGCCTGGCCCGGGAAATAGCCCACAGCCATCACGAAAAATGGGACGGCTCTGGTTATCCTCTGGGTCTGTCCGGCACGGAGATCCCCCTGGCGGCCCGCCTCATGGCCCTGGCCGATGTCTACGATGCCCTGATCAGCCGGCGCGTCTATAAACCACCCTTCCCGCACGAGAAAGCTGTCGAGATCATCATGGAAGGAAGAGGCAGACATTTCGATCCGGATATTCTCGATGCTTTTGCCCTGGAAAAGGATGCCTTCAAAACGATAGCCGACTCCTTCAGCGATGCACAGGCGCCAGAAACAGATGCCAGCAGTGACGCTTATGAAAAATTTTCGTAGCTATTCACCACCCTTGCAAGAAAAGCATGGATATGAAAGCCTTTGTCAGGGCTTCGCCCCGAACCCCACCAGGACTCTGTCCTGGACCTGCCAGGGAGCCAGCCCCCTGGACCCCGATTCGTGGCATGGTGGGGAATGGTTTCAAATTTTCGTAACCATGCGCTGACCCGGCACCCCCTGGCGGCCTGACAGTCATCTAGCACCAACCAACTGAAAATGCTGCATTTCCGTCACACACCGACAGTGATCTGTCAACCCAGCCGTCACGGCGGGCGTTCGGCGACCATGGCGCCGATTCCCGGGGGAGAACCGCAGGACGCCTTTATTGAAGGCGACGACGCGCAATCGAGGCAGGTTGGTGGAGCGACGTTTCGCCCCTATTCCGGATCAGGGTGGTTGGACTGAGGCGATTTTCTCAACGGGCCGTTAAACCGTAACAATTTCATGAAAAATCACGAACCGAAACAAGTCAAAAAATCCAGCATAAGAAAAAGAATATCCACAGGCAGCGCTGTCGGTTTTCTTTTTCTCGTCACTTACGCCGCATTTATCTTTACAAACCTTCTTTTAATAGAAAACCAAATAGAATTGTATTCAAAAATTTCCAGGTTTCTGGATGTCATCCTTGAGGCCAGACGCTTTGAAAAGAATTATTTTCTCTATCATGACATGAATGACATCAGTCGATCCCTATCGTTTGTGAGCATGGCCAAGAGAATGGTGGAGGACGATATTGAATCTCACAAACGGGGTTGGCTCGTCATGGCCAGTGAACTGTGGCTGCATCCCTTCGAGGATTCTCCGACCCCAAGCGACCAGAAACCCACCAATCCCGGGGAAATTCTTCGCTTGTTGAATGACTATGCCAATCTGTTGACCAAAACCCAATCCGGATCTGAATCAACGCCAATTTCCCAGTCGGCCATCCGTGACAAGGGACAAATTTTATCGGAGATCGCTGAAAGGCTAAATAAACTGGAATTCCAACATATTCAAGCGCTATTCAAGGCCATCAAATGGATTCTGTTTTTTCTGATCCTGACATTTATTATTTTCACACTCGTCGTTGCCAGATTCATGGTCCGATCAGTGACCAACTCTTTGCGAGCCCTTGAAGAAAGCATGAAACGCATCTCATCTGGCAACCTCACCCCTTTGCCTCTGGCCATCGCGGATGATGAAATTCGTTCCACGCACGAGGCCTTCAACCGGATGATTCGTGAACTGTTCGAGCATCGCCGCGAAATCGTCCGCTCCGAAAAGCTGGCCTCCCTGGGAACCATGTTGGCCGGCATCGCCCATGAAATCAACAATCCCCTCTCCAACATCTCCACATCCGCCGAAATTCTCCACGCGGAAATGGAAGAACCGGATATGGCCTACAAAAAAATGTTGGCAGAACAAATTGTCTCCGAGACTGACAGGGCAAGGGACATCATCAAAACGGTTCTGGAATTTTCCCGGGATCGGAGCTCTGACAAGAGCCGAACCAACCTTCTCTCCACCGTTCAAGGAGCACTGTTGCTGATGGGCAGGAAAATGGATGGCAACCTCATTGTCAACATTAAAGTTGTCAACTGTCATTATGTTCTGGCCAACAAACAACAGATGCAACAAGTTTTCATCAATCTGCTCAAGAATTCTGCCGAGGCCATGGAATCCACTTCCGGGAAAAAGCAAATCGTCATCTCCTCCCGGAACATGCATGACGGTTTTTTGGAAATCACCTTCACCGACAGCGGACCCGGCCTGCCTGCGGAATATCTTCACCAAATCTTCGACCCGTTCTTTACGACAAAGGAACCCGGCAAAGGGACGGGACTGGGTCTCTTTGTCACGCATCGGATTATCGAAGAACACGGCGGGTTCATTCACGCAGAAAGTGAGCCGGAGCAAGGCGCAACCTTCAGGATAAAAATACCAGGCGGAGAAGAGAACCATGGATGATCCCCCACACATTCTCATCGTGGATGATGAACTCATCACCCTGCGCAACCTGGAACATTTTTTGGCCAAGGAGGGCTACGGCGTGCAAACCGCCAACAGTGGGCGTGAGGCCATCACCCTTCTGGAAACAATCGCCTTTGACGTGGTCCTGACCGACCTGCGCATGGAAAAAGTCGATGGCATGCGCGTACTTCAGTATTGCCGGGAAAAACAGCCCGAAGCCGAGGTCATCCTGCTCACCGGGTTCGCCACAATCGACACGGCTGTCAAAGCCATGAAACTTGGAGCTTTTCACTATATAACAAAACCATTCAAACTCGGTGATGTGCGCAGAGCGGTCCAGGAAGCGATCGCCAAGGCATACCCCCGAAGAGTCACCAGAGCCTTGCGCGAAAAGCTGGACCACCTGCCACGCCTGGGGAAAATCATCACCCAGGACGCCACCATGCGGCAATTATTGGCAAAGGCCCGGGATGCGGCCCAGACCGATTGCACCATTCTGATCGCCGGTGAATCGGGAACCGGCAAAGAGCTGGTCGCCCAGTACATTCATCAATGCTGCAATCACGCCGAAGCTCCCTTTGTCGCCGTGAATTGTGGCGCCTTTACAGAAGAACTCCTTGCCAACGAACTGTTCGGCCATGAAAAGGGGGCCTTCACTGGCGCCCATGGCGCCAAAGTGGGACTCCTCGAAGCAGCGACCCATGGCACCCTCTTTCTGGATGAAGTGACCGAAATGAGCCTCGCGATGCAGGTTAAATTTTTACGGGTCATTCAAGAACGAGAATTCTACCCCATAGGAAGCCCTGTACCCAGAAAGATAAACACACGTTTCATCGCCGCATCCAACCGAAACATTCAACGCATGGTCGACAACAATGAATTTCGCCGTGATCTTTTTTACCGTCTGAACGTGGTATTGATCAAGCTTCCCCGCCTGTGTGAAAGAAAAAGCGACATCGGTCCTTTGACCATCCATTTTTTGACAAAACATGCCGCCAGCAAAAACAAACCGCAGATCCGTCACATATCTGGTGATGTCATGGATGTTCTGAAAACTTATCCTTTCCCTGGCAATATTCGCGAGTTGGAAAACATTATCGAGCAGGGTGTCGTTTTGGCCAAAGGAACCACCCTTGAGATGTCGCACCTGCCCGAGGATATGCAGCAAACCAATTGGGCCACCATCGACCAGACTGGCGCTGCGATCCCCTCCCTCGAAGAGCATGAGATAGGCTACATCCGCTGGGTTCTCGGAAAGACAAACGGCAACAAAACCCGAGCCGCAGCCCTGCTGGGAATCGACCGCGCATCCCTGTGGCGCAAATTGAAACGTCATGGCGTTCAATAAAATGAAACGTTGCATGGCGCAACCGTGTATTTTGAACACATCAAGATATTGTATTAAAATATTTTTTCTATTTTTCACCCTTGATTTTCAACGCGGCGATCCCTCATGCGCGTTGCGTAACGCAACGGTCCTGCCGTCATCGTTCAGGCCCCCCCCTGACCGTAACCGTTCAGCACCCCTTCCAGAACGGCCCGGATATGAAAACCTTTGTCGGGGCTTCGCCGAACCCCACCAGGGCACTGCCCTGGACAAAGCCAGGGAGCCATCCCCCTGAATCCCGATGCATTCCCGGGTTCTGAATGCTTACGTCCTGCCCGCAAAATTGATCCCACGCATCCCTTGATCGAGTCGATCCAAGGATGTCGGAGGTGGATGAAGGGGTGGTTCAACCTGCACCCCAGGCATGGATCCGGGCGCAGCGCCCCCTGGTATAACCGGGCCGAACAGTCGCATGGGTACCGTACACCGCTGCAATAGGCAACGTATTTTGTATCCCGGGGGTTTGAATTTAATATTTTACATTCTATATCAATAATTTATAAAACGGCACACCTGTTGCTGAGCGGGAGCGGTGCAGCAGAATGTCATAGCCTCTCAAATTGGATACTGGAACACTCATGGGCAAGAAGAGGTCTTTGGAAAACATCATAAACATACTGTCGATCATGGGTCAGGGACTCTCCAGTCAACATCTCAGCGAGTCGGCTTTCACACAAGTCCTGAAAGAGGATCCTGTCACGCAGGATGCCCGGGAAAAAACGGACCTGTCCTCTCCACCTGATGCCACCATCCGGAAC
This sequence comes from Magnetococcales bacterium, assembly GCA_015231175.1. Classification (NCBI taxonomy): domain Bacteria; kingdom Pseudomonadati; phylum Pseudomonadota; class Magnetococcia; order Magnetococcales; species Magnetococcales bacterium. The sequence goes on from JADGBZ010000013.1 coordinate 42,710, forward strand.
CGGCCTCTCTTGAAAGGAAAAAAAATATTGGTTGTTGGAAATGAGGTCAACCAGCAACTCAAAAGCGTCTCATTCATCCTGACCGATCCCGATCATAATGAAGACGAGAATATGATTCATGCCTCCGTGCCGGTTTTTTGTGTGAGAACCGCCAAGCTCTAGTGGCTCAACCGACATGATTTGAAGTGTTCACTTTTCGTGACTATTCCGCACTCTTTCAAGAAAAGCTTGGAAATGAAAGCCTTTGTCAGGGCTTAGCCCCGAACCCCACCAGGGTGCTGCCCTGGACTAAGCCAGGGAGCCAGCCCCCTGGACCCCGATTCATGGCTTGCCTGCACATCAAATCAACACGGTTGAGCCACTGGATGCGGCACGCATGGCGCTGAAACCTGGCCAGGCAATGATCGAAACCGTTCAGAGGCCCGCGACCCGCAACCATCCTGAAACCCTTCCAGAACAGCTTGGATATGAAAGATTTTATCGGGGATTCGCGCCGCACCCAAGCATGGCGCTGCCCTGGACCCGCCTGGGGACCATCCCCCTGGACCCCGATGCGTTGCCGGGTTCCGAAGGGTTACCGATGGTCTGGTTTTTACTTGCAAGACTTCCATACCGCTTTATGAAGGCACTGACATGACGAACAACCGCCCCGCGGAACTCTCTCCGCGCATCATCAGATTACTCCCCTTCATGGCCTGGTGGCACCTCGTCACCCCGGCAACCTTGCGCTCTGATTTCATCGCTGGTCTCACCGGAGCGGTGGTCGTTCTTCCCCAGGGGGTGGCTTTTGCCGTCATTGCCGGCATGCCCCCCGTTTATGGCCTGTATGCCGGCATGGTGCCTGCCATCGTGGCCGCCATGTTTGGCTCTTCGTGGCATCTGGTTTCCGGGCCAACCACCGCCGCTTCCATCGTGCTTTTTTCCACGCTCAGTGTCCATGCCGAGCCTGGCAGCACCCAATATGTGCAATTGGCGTTGACCATGGCCTTTCTCGTCGGGACAGTTCAATTGGGACTCGGGCTGGCACGCCTGGGGATCCTGGTCAACTATATCTCTCATTCCGTCGTCGTGGGCTTTACTTCCGGGGCCGCCCTGCTGATCGCATCCAACCAGCTTAAATATTTTTTTGGCATTCAAGTGCCCAAGGGTAGTGATTTCACTCACACAATGATCAGTTTTTCCCATCAACTGACCACGATAAACCCTTATGTTTTGTTTGTCAGCGGCACAACGCTGATGACCGGAGTTGCCATTCGGCGATTTTTCCCCCGCTTCCCTTATATGATCGCCGCCCTGCTGGCTGGAAGTATTCTGGCCTATGCTTTAAATCACTTCGTCCGGGGAGCAACGGGCATCACCACCATGGACGCCATTCCAGCTTCATTGCCCCCCCTTTCCACCCCCGATTTTACCCTCTCCACATTGCAAACGCTCGCTCCCGGGGTGGTTGCCATTACCATCCTTGCCCTGACCGAAGCCATATCCATCGCCCGCGCCCTCGCCGTTCGCAGTGGACAAAATCTTAATGGAAATCAGGAATTTATCTCCCAAGGGCTTTCCAACATGGTGGGTGGTTTCTTCTCCTCCTACGTGGCAACCGGCTCTTTCAACCGCAGCGGACTCAACTATAACTCTGGCGCCAAGACACCTCTTGCCGCCGCATTTTCAGGCTTCCTGCTGATTGGACTGGTCATGCTGGTTGCCCCATTGTCCGCCTACCTTCCCCATGCTGCCATGGCCGGAGTTCTCTTTCTGGTTGCCTGGGGATTGATTGACTATCACCATATCGACCAGATTGTGCGCACCAGCAAGGCAGAGACAACCATCCTGATCTCAACCTTTCTGGCAACCCTCCTGCTCAATCTGGAGCTGGCCATCCTGCTCGGGGTCATGCTTTCACTGGGAGTCTATTTAAACCGCACATCCAATCCCAATATTCTCGAACGAATTCCCGATTTCAATCATCCAACACGCAAGTTTGTCACTCGGGGAATCAACTCACACGGGTGTCCGCAAATCAAATTGATTCGCATAGACGGTTCCCTCTTTTACGCAGCCACACAACACGTCTACAATCATCTGTCCGCTGCCACCCCGGAAGACTGTAAAAGTCACGTGATCATCATTGCCACCGGGATCAATTTCATTGACATTTCCGGCGCGGATCTCTTGACCAGAGAGGCTGAAAAACGCCAAAGCTGTGGATCGGGACTCTATTTTATTCGTCTTAAAAAATCGCCGCGATCTTTTCTCAAAAAAGGTGGGTATCTGGCCAAGATTGGAGAAGAAAATCTGTTCAATTCCAAGTCCGAGGCCATCCACACGGTCATCGCCAGGATTGACAGAAACGTTTGTGCAAAGTGTCCTCTGGACGTTTTTCTTGAATGTCCTCAACAAAAAAAGGCGGACCCTTCCCCCCCTCTCAGCGACGGGTCGATTGGCTCTTCACCATCCCCTCTACAACAAACTTGAGGGTAACTATTCACCACCCTTTCATGGAAAGCCTGGACATGAAAGCCTTTGTCAGGGCCTCGCCCCGAACCCCACCAGGACTCTGCTCTGGACTAAGCCAGGGAGCCAGCTCCCTGGACCCCGATTCGTGGCCGGGCGATGAATGGTTACCATGGTTGCAAACTTTCGTAACCATCGCTGGCCCGGCGCCCCTTAACGGTCGACCTGGGGAGCCTCGACTTGGTGAATACCATAGATCGTGGCCACCCGCCCCGAAGCGCTCATCTCTGCCAAGGTGGCGTTGAGTGCGGGAAACAGTCCAGCCTGGGGTGACTTTTTGGACATGCCATAGAAGTTGCCTATTTTCTGGTGGTAAACGTACTCGGCAAAGGCATGATCCTTGAAACCCAGACCAGCCAACACCCCTTCCATGGCTTGACGATCCAGCAGTGCAACCGTCTCAAAACGACCACCCATGAACATCCGTGCCAGGCTGTGGTCATCCGACGATGTCTCCTTGTGGATGGTCGCATCACCGTCGAAAGGGTCGAAATAGGCGGTTTTCAGCTTGACACCCACCACCATTTTGCGCAGATCCTCATAGGTGCGGATGCTTCCCTCCTGCCCTTTGCGGACCAAAAAATGGATATCTTTTTTCTGGTATCCGATAGGACCGAGAAATTGCGTGAAAGACTCGCGCTCGGGGGTGTGAACGACCCGGGGAACGATATCCACCTGTCCGGTCTCCAAACCATGCAGACTTTGCGGGAAAGGGACGACGCGCCACTGCACCTTGTATCCGTGCCGGGCGGCGGCCTCCTCCAGAATGTCTTTGAGGGGACCGGAAATCTGTTCACCCTCACCCACCACCATCTCTGGTGAGCGAGGGCGAAAATCGGCATGCAAAATTTTTTCTTCGGCAAAGGCTTGTCCAGCCAACCCTGCCACAAGAAGCAACATCGAAAACACCCGCACAACATTCATTGTCCTTTTTCCTCCAGAAATGCGCAATCAAAGCAGGGGTGTCGCTATGTCCTCTCGCGGCTTGGCAACCAGATTTCTTCCATTGCCCCCCATCGACCCACAAGCCTATCATCTCAGCGCAGCAAGGAATCACCTCCTGCCGGATGGCCTGGGCGGGAAACAGCAAGCTGCGCTGTCCAATGTCTCCGGACGGCACCCCGTAATGATATTCCATCTGTCACGACAGAGGCAAGATATTGTCCACAACGCTCTTCCAAATCAATAGTCTGAGCGGAAAACTGCTGCGGATCCACCTCTCCTTGACGACAGCGGCGGTCCTTGTGCTGTTATTGGTTCTGGAGTTGGATTTTTATCACGATGAGCGTGCGCGACTGGTCGAGAGTCTGGTCAGGCTGGTAACCGTTCAGGAGTCCGCCATCGAGTCGGCAGTGTGGGAGTTTGATCTGCAACATGTGCGGAATCTCCTGACGGAACAGAGTCGCCTGCCATTTTTTCAATCGGCGGAAGTGCGTGGCAAGGATAACGAAATTCTGGCCGCTGTCGGTGATACCCGGCAACCACCCCGTTCGGTCGATTTTCGACTGGAACGTCCGTTACATCGTCATAAACCCGGTTCCGACTCCACGGTCATCGGCCATTGGGTGGTCACGGTCCACGATGACGGTATCCGCAAAGCCATGGTTCAGCATTTCAAGGTCAATGGGGCCATTCTCCTGACTTTGCTGGCAGCCTTGGGTGCAGGAACGATCTTTGGGGTTCGCGCCTTGATTGGTCGCCCATTGGCGGAGTTCCGCAACGCCATCCAACGCCCACTGGATGCGCAAATCCAATCGCCGTTGCAGTGGGATCGAAGCGACGAACTCGGCAAGGTGCTGCTCGCCTACAACGCCATGCTGGATGCGCGCCATCATGCTGAAATGGCCATGCTCCAAAGGGAAAAGGAGCTGCGCAAGGCTGTCCAAAGCGCCAACGAATCCAGCGCCGAGTCGGAGCGATTCAATCGTCTGGCCAGGGGTCGCGAGCTGCGCATGCTGGAATTGAAGAACGAGATCAACGCACTCTCCCGTGAATTGGGTCGCGTGGCCCCCTTCAAGGTCGTGGAACGCGACGACGGGGAAAACGATGGACACGCCGGAATGGATACGCTCACGGCCAACCAGGAGGCGGATGATCAAAATCTTTCCCTGGAAGCCATTCTGGGGCAGGCTGACATTCAACCTCTTTTCGAGGAGTTTTGTTCTGCCGTCGGTGTAGCGGCAGCCATCACCGATCTGGATGGCAAGATTCTGATCGCGTCCAACTGGCAACGAGTCTGCACCGATTTTCATCGTGTCAACCCTGCAACCTGTGCCCACTGCCTCGAAAGTGACACGGTTCTGTCACATCATTTGCAGGCCGGGGAAGAGTACGCCATCTATCGCTGCAAGAATGGCCTGACCGATGCGGCATCTCCCATCGTGGTCAATGGCCAACATCTGGCCAATATTTTGATCGGCCAATTTCATCTGACACCGCCGGACAAGGCGTTTTTCCAAACCCAGGCGCAGGATGTGGGCTTTGACGAGGAGAGCTACCTGGCAGCCATTGCCGAAGCTCCCGTCATGCATGAAGGGAATCTTCCTTCCATTCTGGGCTTCATGTGCCACTTTGCCCGGCTGATTGCCACCATCTCCATCGAGCGTCTGGAGTCCAGGCGTTCGGAATCCGCCCTGCTGCAAGGACGGTTGGCGGCGATGAATTTGGCTGAAGATGCCGAAAAGGCGCGTGCGGAACTGACCGAGTATCAGAAAGGTTTGGAATCTCTGGTGGAAAAACGCGCTGCCGAACTGCGTGAGGCCGAGGAGCGCAGCCGATTGATCCTTGACAGCGTTGGCGAAGGGATCTTCGGAACCGATGCCCAGGGCAAGGTGCATTTTATCAACCCTGCCGCCCTGAAAATGCTGGGGCGCAACGCCGACGAGGTGATCGGCCATACCCTGCACCCCCTGGCCCACCACTCCCTCCCGGACGGCGCCCCCTATCCTGCGGAGAAGTGCCCCATGTGGCGCGCCCATGCCCACGGCGTGAGCGCCCATGTGGACGACGAATATTTTTGGGACAAGGATGGCAAAGGTTTTCCAGTCGAATATTCGGCCAAACCGATTGAAGCCAACGGGGCGGTGGTCGGGGCGGTGGTCACGTTTCGGGATATCACCATGCGTCGGGAGGCCGAAGCGCTGGTTCAGGAAAAAATGGCGGAGCTGGAAAAGTTCACCCGAGTGGCAGTGGGGCGTGAACTGCGCATGATCGCCCTCAAGGAGGAGGTCAATCAACTCAGCGCCGAACTTGGCCGCGAACGGCCCTACAAGATCGTCGAGTAGCGGGCCATGGACCAGAAAAACACCGCCCCACCCTCTGCCTTGGCCAACCTGGTTGTGCGTTTTGGCCTGCGAGGACGCATACTGCTTTTTTTCCTGGTGGTGTTTCTGGGAGCAGGGTTTATCGCCTCGCTGGCCATGCGTCACCTGATGGTCCGAGAGGCGCACGTTCTGGGCAACGTCCTTGCCCAACGCCATGTGCTTTGGCACAGGGAAAAAATCATGGGCGCGGTACAACGTGAAGTAGCCATTGCCCGACAAATGGCCGGCTCCCTTACCCTGCAACATTGGGCGCGCCACGAAGACGACCCGGAAGCGATCGCAGCAGCACAAGCCGAGTTGTCTCTCTTCCGCGAAAATTTCAGAGCCCACAGTTTTTTTCTTGGGTTGGCATCCTCCCGCCATTTCTACTTTTCCGACAACAAGACTGAAAAAGTGACGCTGAAGGTGGTCAACACCCTGGATCCGGAGGCGAAAGACGATATCTGGTACTTTGCCAGCATGCAATCCGCAGCGCCATTCAACCTGAACGTAGACCACAACGACAAACTTGATGTGACCAATTTGTGGATCAACTACACCATGCAGGCAGGATCGGAGCGGCTGGGAGTGGTGGGGACCGGTGTGCCCCTCACCGACTTCGTCCAGTTGTTCACCCAGGCCGAGACCAGCGGTGTCGTCGGCATGCTGGTTGATGAAAAGGGCGCCATCCAGGCCCACAAAAACACCCTCCTGATTGACCGCAACGCCTTTGCCGACGCCAACGGAAGCGAAGTCCGAGGTGTTTTCAGCCTGCTTGCATCCAAAGCGGAACGTGACGCCCTGAAAGAAACCATGACCCAACTTCAGCAGGACAAGTTGGGGGCCAAAGTGATCACCCTGACGCTGGATGACCGGGAGCAACTGGTTGCCATCGCCTGGCTTGAGCCGCTGCGCTGGTACTCCATCGCCTTTCTGGATCCGACGAGCGTCATTCCGGCCCAGGATGCAAAGCTGTTCTGGCTGGCCCTCGTGATATCGTTTGTGGTCGCTGCGGGGATGCTTATCCTGGGTCAAAACCACATGATCATCCGTCCATTGCTCCGCCTTACCGAGGGCGCCAAGGCCATGGCCTGTGGTCTGTATGATACCCGCGTGGAAGTGACCAGTCATGATGAACTGGGAGTCTTGACCCAAGCCTTCAACAACATGTCCTCGGTCATCGCCAACTCCACCCGCACCCTGCTCAAAGAAGTGGATGAAAATTCGGAAGAATTGACACGAAAGGAGGTGCAACTACGCACCTTGGTGGACAGCATCCAGAGTTCCATCTTCATGAAAGATCTTCAGGGACGCTATACGCTGGTCAATGCCTGCCACTCCAGGATGCATGGCCTTTCCAGTGAGGAGATTCTCGGCAAAACCGACTTTGACCTCGTACCCCCCGAAGATGCGGAGCATGACACTGCCAAGGATCGCGAGGTTTTTGCCAAGGCAAAGGCCCTCACCTTCGAGGATCAGCACCTGTCGCACCGGGATGGCTTGCTGCGCACCTATCTCACCACCAAGGCGCCATTGATCAATGCTGAAGGACAAATCTACGGCCTCTGTGGCATTGCCACCGACATCACCGACCAGAAGGTCAACGAAAACAGCCTCAGAACCCATATGGAAGAGCTGAATAATACGCGCAAGTCCAGCCTGAACATGTTGTTGGATCTCGAAGAGGAAAGAAAGATTGCCGAGGATCTGCGAGAAAAGGCGGAAACGGCCACCAAAGCCAAGTCCGACTTTCTGGCCAACATGAGCCACGAAATCCGCACACCCATGAATGCCATCATCGGCATGTCCTTCCTGGCATTGAAAACCGACCTGACCCCCAAACAGCGGGACTACATCCACAAGGCGCACAACGCCGCGACCTCCCTGCTGGGTATCATCAATGACATTCTCGATTTTTCCAAGATTGAAGCCGGCAAACTCTCCATGGAGCTGGTGCCATTCCAATTGGACGACGTATTGACTGGCGTCAGCACCGTGCTCTCTCCCAAGGTGAACGAAAAGGGGTTGGAGCTGCTGTTCGACATAGCCCCGGACGTACCGACAACCCTGGAGGGCGATCCTCTGCGTTTGAACCAGATCATCGTCAATCTGGGTGGCAACGCGGTCAAGTTTACGGAACGGGGCTCCGTCACCCTGCGAGTACGGCTACTGGAACACCAGGGGGAAAAGGTCAAGCTGCAATTTTCCGTACACGATTCCGGAATCGGCATGACGCAAGAACAAATCGGGCGGCTGTTTCAGGCCTTTACCCAGGCAGACTCCACCACCACACGCAAATATGGCGGCACCGGCTTGGGCTTGACCATCTCCCGGCGGCTGGTGGACATGATGGGGGGAACCATCTGGGTGGAGAGCACTCCCGATGTGGGCTCCACCTTCCATTTTACGGCCTGGATGGGACGTGGTGCAGAAACTGCGTTGTTGCGAACACTGCCTGAAGCGTTGGCCGACCTTCGTGTATTGGTGGTGGATGACAACCCGGCAGCCGTGGAGATCATGTCCGAAATGATGAAAACTTTGCGTGTGCGCGTCGATACGGCAACCAGTGGTGAACAGGCGCTCGAACGGGCGGTGGAAGCCCACTCAGCCAAAGATCCCTATGGCCTGATGGTCATCGATTGGCGCATGCCAGGTTGGGATGGCCTGGAAACAACCAAACGCATGATGCAACAACTGCAAGACACCATGCCCCGTGTGGTCATGGCGACTGCCTTCGACAAGGATGGTTGCCAAACCGAAGCCAAACAGGTCGGCATCGATGCCTTGTTGACCAAGCCGGTCAATGCATCGACACTGTTCGACACGATGGCCAACATGTTCGGCCATGCACCCGGTGTTGGTGGTCACGAGAAGATCTCCGCCCAGGTCGATCTGCACGGTCTGCGTGCGTTGCTGGCCGAGGATAATGAGATCAACCAGCAGATCGCCATAGAACTTATGGAGTCGGTCGGAGCCCAGGTGACAGTAGCCAACAATGGCCAGGAGGCATTGGACATTTTGGAGCGTGCGGGGGCATCGGCTTTCCATGTGGTGTTGATGGATCTTCAGATGCCGGTCATGGATGGCTATGAGGCCACCCGCAGGCTGCGCGGGGATGAACGTTACGCCGGTCTGCCGATCCTGGCCATGACCGCCCACGCCTTGGCTGAAGAGCGCGAACATTGCATCGACCTGGGGATGCAGGATCACATCACCAAGCCCATTGACCCGACTGCATTCTATGCCATTTTGTCCCACTACCGACCCGCGCCGACACAAACCACATCCGCACCTGCACCCTGCGTCACGCATACGCCAGAGTCAACGATCTCCATTCCGAATATTATTGGCCTGGATACGAAGTCAGGATTGGCGCGCACTGCGGGCAATGTTGCGCTTTACCGCAAGCTGCTCGGCAATTTTGCGCTGAAACAGCTGGACGCCGCTGCAAAAATTCGCGCCATGCTGGCCCAGAGTCATCGGCATGAAGCCGAACGGGAGGCACACACGGTCAAAGGCGTGGCTGGAAATATCGGCGCCGAAGGTGCGCAACTGGCCGCTGCGCAACTTGAAGCGGCCCTGCGTGGTGATCTTGATGGGGTGGAGTTGTCCCACCTGATCACGCAGCTCGAAGAGGCGTTGGTCGCGATTTGCCAACGGATCGACGACGCCCTGGGTCCAACCACCCCGGTGACGCAGCCGACATACACCCCCACCCCCATGGTGCGCCAGGATCTGGAAGAGCTTTTGCGCCTGCTGGAAGATGACGACGCCCAGGCCACCACGTTGTTTGACAGCCACGCCAGAGAGTGGGAAACCCTGCCAGACAGTGGCCCGCTCCTGATGCGTATGCAGCAGGCCATCAGCAATTACGATTTTGAAACAGCAGCCGGCATTTGCCGCGAACTGTTGCACGATGTACCCCCTGCACCTTGACCGAGGATCGCCATGGCCTCTTCCTCTGTATGGGCACATGCACATCCCCATCCCACACTAAACTGATCATGCATGGGATCGGCGTCTCGCTCACATTGGCACAGAGGGGGACAGGAAGGGAATATGGATATAGAACTTATTGAAATTATCGATTTTATCAGCAAACACCCCCCCTTTTCCCTGCTGCCGGCTGCCACGCGGGAATCACTTCCCGCCCACATGGAGATCAGTTATGCCCGGCGTGGTCAGGTGATTTTGCACGTTGGCCATGAGAACCAGACTTTGTACATCATCCGCAGTGGGGCTGTGGAGGTACACTCCCCTGATGACGAACTGCTCCAACGTCTGGGAGAAGGGGATCTCTTTGGGGCCCAGGCGATATTGCAAGGTGGACGGGTACACAACCATGTGACCGCCATCGAGGATTCACTTCTCTACCGTCTGTCCAAGGAGGCGTTCGACCGATTGTGTCGGGAAGAGAAGCTCTTTGCTGATTATTTCGTTCCACAAGGGGCGGATCGCTTGCGCATGGGGTTGCGCAACAAACAGCCGCTATCCAGCCGGATCAACCTTGCGACCGCCCGCATCGGTGACATCCCCCTGCAAAAACCCGTCACCGCCCGACCATCGACTTCCATCCGCCAAGCGGCGGAAATGATGACTGCCAGTTGCGCATCGGCCTTGCTCCTGACTGGGGAAGAGAGCTTGCAGGGCATTGTGACTGACCGCGATTTGACCACGCGGGTCGTCGCTGCCGGTCTCTCTCCCGATCTGCCCATAGCCGCCGTCATGACCCCCCGCCCGATTACCGCCGACAAGAACGATTACGTCTTTGATGTCATGCTGAAAATGGTGTCCCACACCGTCAACCACATGCCTGTGATGGACGGATCCCGGCTTATTGGCTTGATGACAAGCCAGGATCTCCTCTCCCGCCAACAGGGCAGCTCGCCGGTGCGTCTGGCGAGACAGATCAGCCGTATGGAGAAGATTGAAGATTTGCACGCCGCCGTCCGGGAAGCGCAACTCCTCCTTGTCAGCATGGTTTCGGCCCACGCCACGGCGCACAGCATGGAACGTTTTTTGACCCATCTGACCGATGCCATAACCGTGCGCCTTTTGGAAATGGCAGAGGAAAAGCTCGGCCTCCCACCCATACCCTATGCCTGGATGGCCGCCGGTTCGCAAGGTCGCCAGGAACAGGCCATTCAGGGGGACCAGGACAATTTTCTCATTATTGATGATCGATACGATGCCGCGCAACATGGAACCTATTTCAGGGCCTTGAGCCGATTTGTCTGCGATGGCCTGAACGAGTGTGGATACCTTTATTGTCCTGGCGACATGATGGCGGCAAATCCCGCTTGGCACCTGCCCTTGCGGCAGTGGCAGCAACGCTACGGGGCCTGGATCGATGAACCATCCCCCAAAGCCTTGATGCTGACCTGTATCTTTTTTGATTTGCGCCTTGTGTACGGTCAGCGTTTTTTGAGCGACGCGCTGCATGCGTTTATTCAGGAGAAGGTCAAGGGAAACAACTTTTTTTTGGCCCATATGACCGTCAATGCCCTGAGCCGCCAGCCTCCTTTGGGGTTTTTTCGCCATTTTGTTCTGCAACACGGTGGCGACCACGCTGAAACCCTGGATTTAAAGATTCACGGCGTCATTCCCATTGTCGATCTTGCCCGTATTTATGCCCTGGAGGCTGGTTTGCCACAGGTCAACACCCACGAACGTTTGCACGCCGCAAGCCTGGCGGGAAGCGTCAGCCAAGGCAGTGCCCGGGATCTTGATGACGCCCGCGAATTCATTGCTTTTACCCGACTGCGCCATCAGGCGCAAAGGCTCCACGAGGGCAAACCCGTCGACAATTTTCTTCCCCCCGGAGATTTGTCGGAGTTGGAACGCAACCACCTGAAGGATGCCTTCAAAGTGGTCAAAACCCTGCAACACGCCTTGGCTTTGCGCCACCAGGTGTCGAGAATTTCTTGAGGTCGGGTCCATGATATCCTGGGTATCATTTTTGGATATACACCGGCGCTACTGGCTCAGGCGCGTACCGCCCGGGGCCCTGCGCGACTATCTGGCCTGCCCTTTCCCTGCCGCAAAAACCCCCTGCGCATCGATCCCCTTTCTTGCCCTTGACCTGGAAACCACAGGTCTGGATGCCCAAAATCACGAGATACTCACTTTCGGCTTTGTCCCCCTGCTGGAGGGCAGGATTGCGCTCCGCGAGGCAAGACATTTATTGGTGAGACCCCACCAGGCCATTCCGCCAGAGACGGTGGTTCTGCATGGTCTGACGGATGACCGTTCCGCCACCGGCGACTCCCTGGAGAGCACCCTCCCCGTCCTGTTGCATGCCATGGCCGGACGGGTGCTCCTGGTCCACTACGCACCCCTGGAACGGGCATTTTTACGTCAGGCATGTCAGCGGCTCTACGGCGTGGTCCCCCCCATGTTGTTCGTCGATGTCATGGCTCTGGAGATCCGTCGCATGCAGCGGCAGAACCACCATCCACTGCCTGGAGAGTTGCGTCTTGCCCGATTACGCAAACACCACGGTCTTCCCCGCTACCGCGCCCACAACGCCCTCTCGGACGCCGTGGCGACAGCGGAACTGTTTCTGGCCCAGATGGCCCGCCAATCGAAACCGGAACACGCCCCCCCTCTGCATCGTCTGCTGACCTGGTGAGGAGGCATGCAACAGCCTTGTATCGAACGGGGCAGGTTCCCTGCCCGGCTCAATACTGATGTTTCCAATTGATCCCGACCTCCTGGGATTTTTCCTCATGCATCTCTGTTTTCAGAGAGAGGTTGTGGGTCATGTCCATCTCCACCGAAACCCCGCCTGTTCCGGAGGCAAGTCCGCGTTCCACCTGTAAAAATATTTTGTCATTGATGTATTTTCCGACCTTGACCACGCCGGTCTCCGGACGGTCGCCCGGGGCAAAGTCGAGTTTGCTGATACCGATGGCCTTTTGAAACCGATCCAAAAAACTTTGGCCATCACCGTCGTTCAGGGTACGCAGCGCCAGGGCCAACGTGGCAGCCTGGGTTGGGTTGATCTCGGCTGTTGTCCGTCCGAACAGAATGTTGGCAATGATATCATCCTGCGCCAATGGCGGATCGCTGACAAAGGAGAGGGTCGGCGAACGGATGGGGCCCTGGAGACGCAAAGTGACCTGAAGATTCTTACGTTGCAGCGTGGCATCAAGGTCGGTCAGGGGATTGGGTGGCACAGAACCGGTAAAATGGATGGTACCACGTGCGGCCTGAAATCTTTGTCCCAGTAAATCAATCTGGCCACGCTGCATATGCATCACGCCACGCAACTCGGGGCTGTCATAGGAACCAGTCACCTTGACTTCGCCTGACCACTCCACGTCGATCCCCCGGCCTCGCGTCACCAAACGACCCGGCGAACGGATCTCCAGGTCAAGCGTTGGGCGGTTCTCGCGCACCGGTGTCCCGATCTTGACCCGCTCCAGGGGAACGCCGTTCATTTCTTCCTCGACGGCCATGCTGTCCATCTCTTCCGCTTCCGGATCCGTGAGAAAAATCTGGCTCTCCCCCAGAGTGATGGAACCAGCGATCCGAGGCGCAAGCAGCGGACCTGCAACCCGGATACGTCCATCGGCCAAGACAATCGCGGTCTGATTGTGCAAAGGTTTGACCTGGTCCAAATCCAGATCGATCTGCAACGGAAACCCTGACTCGGGAAGCAAGGAAAACGTGCCCGTGCCAAGCACATGCCCCTCGGCGCCGCTGTCGGCGGAGAGACGGGTCAGGGTCAGGGTCCGACCCATGGCCCGAGCCTCAAGGCTTATATTTTTAAATTCGGCGCCGGTTTCCAGATGGAGATAACGTCCCTCCGTCACATGGATCGACCCGGTCAATCCGAGCTGCTCCAGGGCTCCGTCGAGACGCAAATCACTCTGTAGACGGCCTGTCAGCTCTTGTTGGGGCAGGTCCAAAAATGCGGCAAGCTGCTCCATGCGCAAATCGGCACGCAAGCTGGCGACCAGTTTTGTCTGTGGAGGCAACTCCCCATGCAGAGGAAACCCCCGCCATTTGACAGGGATGGAACCGTCCAGGTGCAAGACACCGGGGTTCAGATTGGTCAAATCGGCATTGAGTTTCAGGGTTTGCTCTGCGAAAGCCAGCATCACCTTGGCATTGAGGGGAGGCACCCGGGTCCAGGCCGGTCGTTTGGCATGCAACTGCAACAAGTTGATCGCACCCACCAGGTTCGGCTGATCGGCTGTACCCGACAGGTCCAAATAGCCTTCGGCGTCCCCCGCCCAGGGGGTTTCCAAATGTACCGTCGCCAGAGAGAGCGGCACATGAAACACCATCCGACCGGATATATCCTGGCTGGCAAGGTGAAGGTGGGCGACAAGCCGGGCACGTCCCAGGGAGAGGTCGAACGGGGAGAGATCCCAATACGTTTTGTGCTGGACGATCTGAAACGGGGTCGTCAGGCGAAGCGAATCCTTGCCATATTTTCCCGACAATTGGTCAACGGCCAGCTCCATGCTTGCGGGGTGCGCCCCTGCGGCGTGCGCCAGGCGCAAGGTGCCAGCACCATCCAGGGTAAAGGGCCGCCAGAACTCTCCCCGCGCTGCCAGGTTGACGGCAAGGTTGCGCAACTCTCCGGAGGTTTCCATGCGGAAATGTTCCAGACGGTGTGGACCATGGCGGCCCTGTGTCGCCGTCACGTTACCCTGGAGCCAAGCCTTTTTCCAAAGATCTTTTCCTTGCAGGTACCCATGCACACGTTGCACGGATCCCCAGGATCCCGCCCAATCCTCTCCCTCCAGGATCGCCGTGAACTCCTGCTGGCCATGCCGGGCTTGCAGGTCAACCTGCACCTTGCCCTGACCCGTCATCGCCACGCCCAGGAGGGGGCCGAGAGAGGAGAGGCGGGGCAGGCCAACCCGCAGGGCGCCTTCCGTCAACCCACTCGTCATCTCCGTGTGGAGTTGTCCCGTCAGGTTGCCTGCCGGGGCCTCTACCCGGAGGCGTGAGAGATCCAACTGCTTTCCCTGAAGACGAAAATGCGCCTCGGTGCGCGTGGTTCCACCAGGAAATTCAGCCGTCAACCGCACCTCGCCATCCGGCTTTGCAGGGAACCCCTGCACCTGAAGCTGTGCCTGAAGGTGATCCACAGGTTGGCGATTCCACACTATTTTTTCCCCCCGGATCACCACCTGGAGATGAGGATCGTCGATGGAACCATGCATCGTTGCCGACCCCCGGATCCTCCCGGCCACCGGGTGTGCCAACGGTTTGGCAAGAAGCCGCAAATCGGCCAACTCCCCTTGCCAATCGGCAGTGAATGATCGGGACGCCCTCTGGTACCGGCCATGACCGGCACATGACAACCCGGTCCCTTCCAGGCGGGCATGGGTGAGGGTGAAGTCACCTTCTTGCAGATCTCCGGAAATATGTGCGCTCAAGGTGGGCGTCGGCCCTGACAACGCCAGGATCGGCGCAGGCCAGGCGCGCAGATCATGCAATGCCAGGCTGGCTTGCAGATCCAGCTTTTTTTGGGCCGGAAAGATGGCATAGTCAACATGGAGTCGACCATCGCCATCCGGCATTTTTTGATCTCCAGGGGTTGCTTGTTTCCCCCCCTCGCCCGGTTTATCTGGATGGGCCAGGGCCAACCAGGAGGCCAGGTCCGTCAAGTCGGTGGTGACCATCCCTTTTCCGGCCAGGGTACGCGGATCCCATGTTCCCTCTCCCGTCAGGCGGAGTGGCTTTCCCTGGATCCCCTGTACCCGCCAGGTGCCGATTGAGCCGGTCATGGCCAGTTTGACCGGCACATCCTCCCATGAGGTCAGGGAAAACAGCGTCTCCAGAGTGGCGTGCAGATGCTCCGCATACAGGTTATCCCCTTGCACATGGTCGCCATCCAGGGTGGCATTCAGGCGAGTTTTTTGGAACGCTCCCCTGGTTTGCAAGGTCAATTGGGCGGCGCCACGCAAAGGCTGGCCCAGAGCCGGTCCCCAGGGGTGCAAATCCGGCAGAGAGATGTCGATGGTCGCCTCTTCGGCCAGCCAATCCGCACTCAGACTCCCACGGGCGGCCAAGGTGAACAGGCCTTCCCGAACCGCAACCATCCGGCACTCCGGGCCTGGCAGCGGTGTGGCATGTGCAGCGACTGGCAGAGGTACAAGACACTCTCCCTGTAGAGAAAACACGATCGAACCACCCGGAAACAGAGCTGCCGGAAAACCCGACAACGGCCCGCCCAGGTGGATCCGCTCAACGGCAAAATGCTCCGCCTCCAAGGCCACCAGGGGCAGACCCATGGCAAGAAGTGGCGTGTTGACCCAAGGCGATGGGGAGTCCGCCTGGGAGGCCGATGCCTGGGGCTGTCGATACCAAGAAAAATCAGATGCCTGAAGATCCTGAATGCGCACGACCCCGCGCAACAATGCCCACCCCGACCAGGTCAGGGTCAAGTTCTCCACATCTGCCCAAACCCCCTGGGCATCCGTCCATTCCACGTGCGCAACCCGAATCTGAAAAGGCAGGCGCCCACTGATCCCTCGCAACGTAACCGGGACGTGGTAGAGAGCCAGCATATGGTTGACGGCGCGTTCCACATGCTCAACTCCCGCCGGGGTGCGCAGGGCAAAAAAAGTGGTTCCAACCAGCAAAAACAGTGCGCCAAGGAGCGATAATCCCAATAAACGAACAGCGTGGCGGAGGAAAAGAAGTGGACGCATGGGGATCAGAACGCTTGTCCGATGCTGGCGGAAATCTGGTAGTTTTTGTCAACACCCGAACGCCGATCCAAAGGAACGGCCACATCCAGCCGCAAGGGTCCAATCGGAGTCAGGTAGCGCAAGCCACTCCCGGCGCCAAAGTAAGGCCGATCGGCAAAATCAGGCCAGGGACTCTGCATGGTGGCCCCCTCGTCCAGGAAAAGGACCAGTTCCAGGTCTTCCCGCACCATCAACCGGGCTTCGACGGAGGACTCCACCAGGGATCGGCCTCCCAGAGGTTTATTGTTGCTGTCCAGAGGACCAGCCAGTTGGTAGGCATAGCCTCTGAGAGAGCCGTTGCCGCCTGTGTAGAACCTCTCATCGATCGGCACTTCGCTCCGCCTGGATCCGACCAGAATGCCGGACTTGATTCGTTCCGCCAAAACCAGGCGCGGGCTGTCGATGATGGTTTGATAACCGGTTGCCTGAAGATAAATTTTTGTAAACGAGTGGCCGTTTTCCAGCGTGTCCAGAAGCGGCGCCAAAAAGCCGTTCAGGCGCCAGCCCCGGGTTGGGTTCAGCAGATCATCGCTGCGATCCAGGGTGGCCTTGAACGGAAAGGAGATCAGCCCGAAGGTACCAGTGCCATCGGGAACCGTCGAGTCGCCCTGAAACAGCTCGGTGAGGCGATAGGAAGTTCCCAACGACAACCGCCAACCCTCGGGATACTTTCGCTCCAACCCGCCCTGAATGGCGACGGAATTTTTCCGATAGGCTTCCACGTTTTCGCTTTCAGTGATGAACTCCAGCAGGAGTGACTGATCCTTGCGGCCAAAATGGGGCTTGCCCAGGTTGCCTTTGAGGCGTTTACGCACCCGGTCATAATCCAACTGGGCGGCCAAATCTTCCCCTTCTCCCAGCAGGTTGCGGTGCTCCCAACCCAGAGTGACTTTGGGGCCCTGGTCCGAGGTGATGCCTGTTCCAAAGGAGAAGGTACGTGGCAGACGTTCCTGCACAGTAATCGTGACAGGGAGGGATCCGTCCGGATCCAAGGAGGGTGCGTGTTTTAAATCCACCATGGCAAACAGACCCGATTTCAACAATTCGTTGCGGGTCCGTTCCAGCTTGTCCGACGCAAAGGGCTCCCCTTCCGACCAGAGAAGCTGATGTTGGACAAAATCCGCTTTGATCCCCGCCAACCCAACCCAGGTGGTTTTTCCCATGCGGGCGTGGGGTCCGGGGTTCAGGTACAGGTTGACCTGCATATCATGGGTTGCATGATCGACCACGATATGGCGAGGCAACAACGCCGCAAAAGGGTATCCATGGTTTTGCGCGTGGAGCAACAAGCCCTTGTCTGCCTGCAAAACTTTCCTGCTCTGAGCTGGATCGCCCTGGATCAACCCCAGATCCTCAGGGGAAGGTGGCTGGTAGGTGTCATCCCCCCCCTGGAGGTGCAAAACGCGGCTGCCGAACTTGTAGAGAGGACCGGTTTCCACGGCAAACAAAACGTGAACGGGGATCTCATGGAAAGGGGATGCCGCAACATGCCGATCTTGTTCCCCTTGCGGCAAAGATGTATCTGCAACTTGCCGACCTTGCGGCCCTTGCAGCAAACGTTGTGACATATCGGTCGTGTGACTCACCGAGGCTGCAAAGTAGCCCTGGGAACGCAACGCCTTGAGGATACGTTTGCGGTCACGGGTGGCCTGGCTGCGCAGGGTCGCCAGAGAGGGGACTGCATCGCCCCTCTCTCGATAGGTCAGGGAGACCCTTTCCAGCAAGGAACGCACACCCTGTTCACCCGTTATTTCAAAGGCCACATCGTAGTGAAACGGCTTGAATTCCGGCTTGGGCACGGGTTCGGCAGCCATGGCCACCGTGATCGTCAGATAGAAACAGCCCGCCCGGAAAAAAAAACGGCAAAGTGTCAATATGCAGCCATTGTGGAACATGGGTTGCTGTCGGAACTCCCGGTGGTGAGTTTCCACGATCGGTTTGCCGTTTTCGGGCGGGGGAAATCTCTCCCCGCAGGCCAGCGTCGCAAAGGTCGCTCTGTAGCCTTTATCGTGAAGCAGATCCCAGGTCAGCGGTAAAATGGAACGTAGAACCCTTGCCTTCCCAGCTTTCCACCCAGATCCTGCCCCCCATGCAGGGTATGAAGCGCTTGCAGATGGTCAATCCCAGGCCAATACCTTCATGCCTCCGGGTGTGGTAATCTTCCAACTGGGTGAAGTCCTGAAAGATCGCCTGTTGTTTGTCGACAGGGATGCCCACGCCGGTGTCCCGAACCCAAAAATGCAGCAGGGTGGGCAGGTCAGACGTGGAAGCGGACCGAACGCCCAGGCACACAGACCCGACATCGGTAAACTTTATGGCATTGCGCAACAGGTGCAGCAATACCTGCCGCAACCGCTTTGGATCACCAAGCACCTCCCTCGGGCAGGTACGGGGATCCCACTGGATCGGATGCAACTCCAGTTTCAACCCCTTTTTATCGGCCAGTGGTCTGACTTCGCACAAAATCTCATCGATCAGGCTCGACAGATCAAAATTCAGACTCTGAAACCGGTACTCCCCCGATTCCACCCTGACCAGTTCGAGAATTTCGTTGATCAACTCCAGCAGGGATCGTCCGGCCTTGAGAACCATCTCAACCATGGATCTGTCTTCATCCGACTGCAGCGAGAAGACCAGGAGATCCGAAAAACCGATGATGGTGTTCAGGGGCGTGCGCATCTCATGACTGATGATGGAGAGAAACTCATCCTTGGCACGAATACCGGCCTCGGCAGACTCCTTTGCCAGGTTGAGCTCATGGGTGCGCTCACCGATCAGAGAACCGAGATTCGCCAAGTGTTGCTTGAGCAGGTATCCACTCCTGGTGCCCTCGATGAGGATGTGCAAACGCTGCTTCAAGGCAGTCCAGTGGATAGGTTTGTGGATATAATCCTGTGCGCCGGCTGCGAAAGCCTGCTCAATGGAGGCATGATCGTCCAGGAAGATCATCATGACCACGGGCACTCTTTTGCCCAGGGGAGATGCCTTGATGCGCCTGCACGCCTCGAACCCATCCATGGTCGGCATCTGCGCGTCAAGCAGGAGAAGGTCGAAAGGGCGTTCCAGGCACATCTCCACTGCCTGCCTGCCATCGGCCACCGAGACCACCTGATAGCCCCATTGGCCCAGATGAGCGTTCACCATCTCCCGCAATGCGAACTCCACGTTGCAGACAAGTATGGAGGGCGATTTGGATCCATCTGCCGTCCGAAGACCTTCCTTGCTGGTTGCCGGATTCACATCGACCATACCGTCAGGTTCACCTTTTCGGGGCGGCGTGCAACATGAAACCATCCTGTCTGTCACCATGCATCCCTGAGCCTGTCGTTGCCGGGTTGTCTGCACCGGAGAGCCCCCATCCGGCCAAAAGCCTATTGGATATTTTTCACGCTGCATTGACAAGGGTAAATGGCCAAAATGTGGTACAAACCACCCTTCCCTCGCTGATCGGGACCGAGGAACCGGTGAAGCTGGTGGCCATCGGCAAAGCCGCCATGGCTATGACTCGGGGCGCTTTGAACGTTCTGGGGGAGCAAATCAGGGCAGGCCTGGTCATCACCAAAAGTGGCCATGGTGGACTCTTCGACGCTAACCTGCCGATCCGCGTATGGGAGTCCGCTCACCCCGTGCCTGATGCATCCTCTCTGGAGGCTGGCGCCCTGCTCCTGGATTTTCTCCACGCCAGACCAGACTGTATCGGGAACAAAAAGTTCCTTTTCCTGATTTCGGGTGGTGCCTCTTCTCTGGTGGAGTGCTTGCCGGAACAGGTCACGCTGGCCGATTTGCAGCGCGTCAATGCCTGGCTGCTCGGTAGTGGTTTGGAGATCCACCACATGAACCGGATTCGCAAGTGCTTATCCAGGATCAAGGGCGGACGCCTGATGACCCATTTGGGGGGAGTTCCAGCAACAGCTCTGCTTCTTTCCGACGTACCGGGAGACCATCCCGGAACGATCGGATCAGGTTTGTTGGTTTCGGAAGAAGCACAAGCCTTGCCGGAAACGCTGCCCGGATGGCTCCACGTTCTGCTGGCGCAAACACCGCCCTGGCCCAGACCCGAGGATACCTTGTCGCCCCATGTGGACCTGCATGTGGTCGGACGCAACACCGACGCTTTACGGGCTGCCGGGGAACGTGCTGCCGCATTGGGATTTCCAGTACGCAAAGCGGATGGCACCCTCGCCGGCGATGCTGTGGAACAGGGCCGCTTGCTGGCAGATGAATTGCTGCGCGGGGAGCCGGGCATCTACCTCTGGGGCGGAGAGACCACGGTGACACTGCCCCCCTCTCCCGGGAAAGGGGGGAGAAATCAATCTCTTGCTTTGGCCGCTGCCCGAGAGATCCAAGGCCGAGATGACCTCTTTATCCTGGCTGCCGGAACGGATGGATCCGATGGACCAGGATCCTGGGCCGGCGCTCTGGTTGACGGGAAGACGATCGCCAGAGGTCGCCGGGCCGGCCTGGATCCAGAGATATCCCTCCTCCAGGCCGACGCCCAAACCTTTTTGACGGCCAGCAAAGATTTGTTGCAAACCGGACCTACCGGTACCAACGTCATGGATATGGTCATCGGTTTGCGTCAGCCGTCTCGCATAAAACGTCTGGATACAGGCAGGGCTGCATGGACACGAATGGGTAACTGTTCAGCACCCTTGCAAGGAAAGCTTGGACATGAAAGCCTTTGTCAGGGCTTCGCCCCGAACCCCGCCAGGGCTCTGCCCTGGACC
>JADGBZ010000014.1:0-12655 GCA_015231175.1 Magnetococcales bacterium
GGGGGCTGGCTCCCTGGCAGGTCCAGGACAGAGTCCTGGTGGGGTTCGGGGCGAAACCCAGACAAAGGCTTTCATATCCAGAGGCTTTTTTTGCAAGGGTGCTCAAGGGTGCTGGCATAGTTACCAGGAATCTTCCTCTGTTCCTCCCAGATGATCCTCTATGGCTGCCAGCAGTAATGCCTTTCTGATGGGTTTGGTCAGGTGGCAGTTGCACCCTGCCTCTTTCGACAGGAGACAGTCCTCTTTCATGGCGTTGGCGGAGAGGGCCAGGATGGGGACGGGGGCGATGTTGTGGGATCGCTCCCATTGGCGAATGGTGCGCGTGGCGGTCAGGCCATTCATCTCTGGCATCTGGATGTCCATCAGAATCAGGTCATAGCGGTCGGCCTGGACCGCGTTGACTGCCTGCTGGCCGTTTTCCACTACATCCAGTTTGTAAGGGCTGCTCTTGAGGAATTTTTTAAACAAAAACACGTTATCTTCGGAATCTTCGGCAAGCAGAATCTTTTTTCCTTCGCCATTGTAGGGGGCGGAAGCGGCAGGTTCGGTTTGCTGATCCCGGAGAAGAGGATCCCCTTTGGGTAGAGGCGTGGTTGCGGTGGTTCCCAGGGAGAGGGGGAGGATCAGGGAGAATGTCGAACCCCGGTCTGCTGCGCTGGTGAACGTGATCTCCCCCCCCATGGCGTGAGCCAATTTTCGGGAGATGGAAAGGCCCAGACCGGTACCGCCGAACTCACGGTTGATATGATGGCCGCCTTGTTTGAATTCGGTGAAGAGATCCTGGTGATGGGACGCGGGGATGCCGATGCCGGTATCGTGGACGGAAAAGTGGAACGCCCTCTCCCGGTCTGATTTTCCGGGCCGGGCATGGATGACCAGAGAGACGCTTCCCCGGCGCGTGAATTTGACGGCGTTGCCCAGAAGGTTGATGAGGATCTGCCGGATTCGAGAGCGGTCGCCGATCACCTGGGAGGGTGTCCCGGGGGCGAGGTAGAAGATCAGCCGCAACCCCTTGTGGTGGGCTTCGGTCTGCACGATGTCGAACGCCCTGTGGGCCTCGCGGACAAGGTCGAAAGGATTGTTGAACAGTTCCATCCGACCGGATTCGATTTTGGAGAGATCCAGGATATTGTTGATCAGCGCCAGGAGATTTTCGCCGGCGTTGGAGGAGATCTCCACATAACGGGCCTGATCTTCGTCGAGATTGGTTTCCCGCAGCAGTTCGCCCATGCCCAGAATGGCATTCAACGGGGTGCGGATCTCGTGGCTCATGATGGCCAAAAACTGGCTTTTGAGCCGGTTGGCATGTTCGGCGTGATCCCGGGCCTCCTGCATGCGCTCCAGTTTGATCTGCTGTAGTTGTGTGGCGATCGCCTGTTGGTGAATGGCCATCTCTGCTTGTTGTTGTCGCCGCTGGGCCAGGATATGACGGGTCCAGGCCCTGACCCGAAGAAGAAACAGGGGGTGGGGGTCATCCTTGTAGAGCAGATCCACCGCCCCGGACTCCAGGGTTTCTTCCATGATGTCGGTGCGGTTGGAGAGGATGGTCACCAGGATACTGGAGGTGGCCGCGTGGGAGAGGATGCGGCGGGCCAGTTCGTCGCCATTGCCGTCAGGCATGTGATAATCGACGATGGCCAGTTGCGGCCTTTCGGCCAGGGCCAAGCGGAATCCCTCCTCCAGGGAACCGGCAGCCACCACTTGATGACCGGCATCCGCAAGCAGGTGGGTATAAAGCAGGCGAACGGTCATGGAATCGTCCACCAGCAGGATTTTGACGCGGGCCTCCTCGGGAGAGGCGTCGCCAGCGTTGGGGAGAGGATGGCTTGTCACATCGTTCCTGGACTGTTTAGGTTGACTCTCTTCGATAGCGCAACACACAACCACGCCATGTTACCGCAACCCACGCCATCGGGCCATCACTGATTTCACCCATGCCGCATGGCCAGGGAAGTGGATGAATCCCTCTTCCGAAGGTGCTATAGTCGGGTGGACATGGTGGTTTCGTCAGGGTGGTTTTTGTCCGGTCCCGGATGGTGGATCACGGTTGCGGGGTATGAGAAACCTTGGAAAAGATTCTGATCTTTTCGCTTGATGGCCGGCAGTACGGCATCGGCGTGCGGGAGGTGGAACGGGTCATCCGGGCCGTTGCCATCCGACCGGTTCCCGAGGGGCCGAGGGAGATGCTGGGGTTGATCGACATGGCCGGACGTTTGTTGCCGGTGTTGGAAGTTCGCTCCAGGCTGGGTCATCCGGTCCGGAATTTGGGGTTGGATGATCGCATCATACTGCTTGCCGGTCACCACCTGGTGGGTGTCGTGGTGGATGGCATCGTGGGGGTGGACTCCATGGAGGCGTTGGAGCTGCGGCAGCCAGAGGATCTCTATCCGGGGTTGGATCGCTCCCTGGCCGGAGTGGGGCGCCACCTGGGGGAGATGGTTCTGGTGCTTGATGTTTCCCGACTGTTTGGCCAGCAGCTCCTGGCGGCGTGGCATGAACTTGCCTTGCACCATGATCGCGGGAGAGTGGATTGAGTGCCCTCCTGCCTTTTTCGCCGCAGCAGTTGCAGCAGGCGAGTGGCTTTATTGCCGAACATCTGGGGATCTGGTTTCCGGCGCAGGGTTGGCCGCAGTTGCATGGAAATCTTTGTGACCTGGCCCGGGAGGCGGGCTTTCAGGAAGCCGAAACGTTGATGGCCTGGTTGATCACCCGACCCCCTCCTGCGGAAACGGTGGATCTTTTGGCCCGGCACATGACTGTGGGAGAGTCTTACTTTTTCCGGGACGAAGCGGCCTTTGCCCTTTTTGAACAGGTGATCCTTCCGGAACGCCGACGGGCCTGCTCCGTCAACAATCGGCCATTGATGCTCTGGAGCGCCGGGTGCAGCGGGGGCGAGGAGCCCTACTCCCTGGCCATGGTGGTGGACCAGGTATGGGGGGCGCGCGCCCGGGCGGTGACGATTCTGGCCTCGGACATCAACAAACAGGCCTTGGAGAGGGCTCGGCGGGGTGTCTTTTCCAGATGGTCCCTGCGGCAGGTTTCGGGGGCGCGTTTCAATGGCTATTTCAGCCGCAACGAGGATGGGTCTTTCCAATTGGCGGCGCGTATTTGCCAAGGGGTTCGATTTTTGCCGGTCAATCTGGCCGGTCCGTTTTCCTCTGCGGCCCCCTTCCATCCCGGCTCCCTGGATCTGATCTTTTGCCGCAATGTGCTGATGTATTTCGGGCAGGATCTGCGCCAACGGATCCTGGAGCAGTTCAGCCAGTTGTTGCAGCCTGGGGGATGGTTGGTGGTGGGACCGAGCGAGTCGGCCTTCATGCAGCACCCGGAGTTGGTTTTGGAGCAGGTACAGGGGGTTTTCGTGTTGCGCAAGCGAGGGGCCGCTGGCAGCCGAATTTCGGTGGCGCCTCCCGGTCTTGTTCCGGAATCGTACCAGCCCTTGTTTCCTTTCCTGGCGCCATCGCCCGTTGCGCCTTTGCCAACCGCTGTTGGCGAGGTCGCCGTGGAGCGGATTCTGGAAGCTGACGGCGCGGTTACCGGGGAGCGGATCCTGGAAGCTGTTGGCGAGGCCACCGGGGAGCGGATCCTGGAAGAGGTGCGCCTGGCGTACCAGTCGGGCCATTATCAGCAGGCCAGGGAGATGCTGTTGTCCCTGTTGGAACGGCATGAGGAGGGACGGCACTCCAGATGTCCTGTGGAGGCGCTGGCTTTGGCAGCCAGGGTATGTGCCAACCTGGGGCAGTTGGACGAGGCGAAGTTGTGGGCCGACCGGGCCGCCGCAACAGACCGGCTCGAAGCCGGCCACTATTTTTTTGCGGCCACGGTGCGTCAGGCCGGCGGCAACCTGGCTGAGGCGCGGGAGTGGTTGCGCAAGACGCTTTACGTGGATCCAAATTTCATCCTCGCCCATCTTACTCTGGGTAATTTGACCCCCGAGAAGTCCGACCGGATCAGGCATTTGAACCAGGCGTTGCGAATTTTGGATCTGTTGGATCCGGAAGCGCCGGTGCCCCATTCGGATGGCATCCCGGCCCGGCAGATGTCTGACATGATCCGGACCACCCTGGAGAAGATGTCATGAGTGATGACCCCACCCGGCTGCACAGGGTGTTGGAGAGACGCGCCCGAGAGCTGGCCCGCGCCTCTCATGGGGAGGAGGAGAGGGCGGCTGGTGAAACCATCGAGGTGGTGATGTTTCAACTGGGTGGGGAGAGGTATGCCCTGGAGTTGATCCACATCCAGGAGGTATTCACCTGCCGGGAGGTGACCCCTTTGCCTGGCACGCTCCCTTTCATCGCCGGAATCATCAACGTGCGGGGACGCATCGTTTCGGTGGTGGATCTCAGGCCACTGTTCGACTTGCCCCGTGCAACGGAGCAGTCGGGGCTGCGGGTGATCATTCTGGCCTCGTCAGCCATGGAGTTTGGCATTTTGACGGAGGCCGTGGAGGGGGTGCAGAGGGTACCCATGGCCAGCCTGCTGGCCTCCCTGCCCACCCTGACCGGGGTTCGGGCGGCGTTTCTCAAGGGGATTACCCGAGAGCGTTTGATCATTCTGGATGGCGCCGGATTGTTGACTGCACCATTGCTTGTCGGTAACTATTCACCACCCAACCACGAATCGGGGTCCAGGGGGCTGGCTCCCTGGCAGGTCCAGGACAGAGTCCTGGTGGGGTTCGGGGCGAAGCCCTGACAAAGGCTTTCATATCCAGGCTTTTTTTGAAAGGGTGCTGAATAGTTACGCTTGTCGATCCATTGGAAGCGAAAGTCATGTGAAGGGGAGAGCGGATGCAACTGACCCATATGAAAATCGGCAGCCGGTTGGGCGTGGCTTTTGGCTTGTTGGTGGTGTTCATGGTCCTCCAGGGATGGTGGGGAATCACCCAGTTGGAGCGCGTGGCCGACCTGGTTGATCGCATGTATCTGCACCCGCTGACGGTGAGCAACGCCGTGCGTGATATCCAGGTGAACATCATGGCCATGCACCGCTCCATGAAGGATGCGGCCCTGGCCAAAAACGAAGCCCAGGTGGATCAGGCTCTGGCGGAGATGGCAGGGCATGAAAAGATGGTCCTGGACCGGTTCCAGTTGGTCTACCAGCGTTTTTTGGGGGGAAAAAAAAGCGTGGATCAGGCTTATGAGGCCTTCCTGGGGTGGCGGGTCATTCGAGAACGGATGGTGGTGCTGATACGTGCCGGCAACCAAAGTGAGGCGGCCTCTGTCACCAGGGAAGAGGGGGCCGCCTATGTGCGGGTCATGGAAGAAAAAATTCAGGTGTTGGTGGACTTTGCCAGCAACAAGGCTGGAGAGTTCCTCAAAATGGCCCAAAAAACCAGTCAAGAGTCTTTTGTAAGGGCCGGTGGTTTGTCAGCGGTGTCCATTCTCCTGGCCCTGGCCATTGGGGTGTTCATCACTCGGAGTATTACCAACCCCCTGGTCAGGTTGACCCTCTTTGCCAACCAGTTGGCCCGCTACGATCTCTCCCCTGTACAGGAGCGGGATGTTGGCAATGACGAGGTGGGAGAACTGTTTCAGGCTTTCCTGGCCATGCTGGAGACCTTTCGTACCCAGACGCAGGAGATCAGGGAGACCACCAGTCGTCTGGCCATCGCCATCAATCAGATCTCCTCCACGGCGGCGGAGTTGGCGACCAGTTCCGCCGAAACCTCCTCCACCATCACGCAGGTCACCGCCACTGTGGAGGAGGTGCGCCACACCGCCTTTTTGGCCGAGGAGAAGTCTGGTCGGATGTACCAGGAGGCCCAGAAGGTCTCCCGAGTGGCCCAGGAGGGGCGGCGGGCCTCTGCGGATGCAACGGAAGGGATTCGCACCATCAACGAAGAGATGAGATTCATTGCCGAGTCGATCGTGCGGTTGAGCGAGCAGACCCAGAATATTGGCGAGATCATCGGCGCCGTCAATGACCTGGCCGACCAATCCAACCTGTTGTCGGTGAACGCTTCCATCGAGGCGGCCAAGGCTGGGGATGTGGGCAAGGGGTTTGCGGTGGTGGCCCAAGAGGTGAAAAGCCTGGCGGAACAGTCCCGGGAGGCAACCGGTCAGATCAAAGGGATCCTCAACGACATCCAAAAGGCCACCAGTGCATCGGTGATGGCGATCGAGCGGGGCGGCAAGGCGGTGGAGAAGGGGGTGACCCTTGCTGCCCGGGCCGGGGAGATCATCATCAGCATGGCGGCCACGGCAGCGGAGTCGTCCGAGGCGGCAGCCCAGATCAGCGCTTCCAGCAAACAGCAGTTGACCGGTATGGAGCAGCTGGTCTCCGCCATCAACGCCATTCAGCAGGCCACCTCTCAGAACGCCGAGGGGGCCAGGCAATTGGAAGGGGCGACCCGGGATCTCAACGCGATGAGCAGCGCTCTGGGTGCCATGATCGCCAAATTCAAGGGAACCCATTGATTCCCACAGGGCGTGGCCAGTGACTTGTCACCAATCGGATGAGTGATTCCATGGATCAGGCCAGATTGCTGGAAAGGTTGCACCAGGCGTTTCAGATGGAGTCGGCAGAACGGCTGGCAGTGATCCAGAGTCGTCTGGTCACGCTGGAAAAGATGGACGACCCTGCCGCTCGCCATGCCCTGGTGGAGGAGGTGTTCCGGGAGGCCCACAGCCTCAAAGGGGCGGCTCGTGCGGTGCAGTTGCGGGGGATCGAGACGCTTTGTCAGGCCATGGAAGGGGTGCTGGGAACGGTGAAGGATGGACGGCGCCATCTGACGCCTGCCCTGTTCGACGCGCTCCATGATGCCACCCGGTACCTGGGGAGAATGTTTCCCGGCGCCCAGGCGGATCTGGTCCCTGCTGCCCACCAGCTTGCCGATCTGGTGGAACGGCTTACCCTGGAGGATGCCCCGGGAGGATTTTCACGGGATGTCGCGAAGGGGGCTGCATCTCCGCTCCCCGAGGAAGCCGGCGCATCCACTACCGCAGGGTGTGAAAACACGACTGCCGCCCCACTTGCAACGGAACCCCCAGCCCCGATGGTCGCCGACTCTGCATCACCATGTCCGGCCTGCTCGCCGGCGCCGGGGTTCTTGTTGGAGCAGGGCACTCCTTCCGGTCAGATGGAGTCTCCTGTGCAGTTGTCTGTGCCCAGCCTGCCCACCGTCCGGGTGCCCACCCAAAAACTGGATGACCTGTTGCTCAGGGCCGAGGAGATGATTGCCATGAAAATGGTCTGGGACGAGCAGATCCGTGCCCTCGCCGGTCTGGCCCGTTCCTTTGACCCATGGCGCAAACGTGGATCCGGATCGCGGGGCGGAACGGAGAATGATGACTTTCTGCTGTTGAATCATGATTTTGTGTGCGGTATGGAACGGCGCATCAAAGAGTTGGCCCGGGGTGCTCGCGGCAGCCAGCGTCAGTTTGACCGGTTGGTGGATGATCTTTTGGACAGGGTGAAGAGCGTCATCATGGTTCCTGCCGCCACCATTCTGGAGACTTTTCATGGCATGGTCCGCGAGATTGCCCGCGAGCAGCGCAAGGAGGTGAGTTTGATCACCCTGGGCAACGAGGTGGAGGTGGATCGGCGCATCCTGGAAGAGATGAAGACTCCCCTGATTCATTTGCTGCGCAATGCCGTGGACCATGGCCTGGAGAGCGTCAAGGAGAGACTGGAAGTTGGCAAGCGAGCCACGGGGGAGATTTTTTTGCAGGTCAGTCAGGTCGAGGGCAACCAGGTGGAGGTGCGTCTGCGGGATGATGGCCGGGGGATCAATCTGCCAGCTCTGCGGGAACGTTTGGCGGCTTTGGGGACGTTCTCCGCAGAAGAGGTGGCCCGGTGGCCCGATCAACAGGTGCGGGAGTGGATATTCCACTCAGGCATCAGCACTGCGGCCAAAGTGACCGAATTGTCTGGCCGGGGGTTGGGCATGGCCATCGTCCAGGAGACGGTGGGAAGACTGGGTGGAAGGTTGACCCTGAAGGAGCCGGCAACCGGTGGTACGGAGATCGTTATCCATCTTCCCATCTCCCTGTCCACCTTCCGGGGTGTTCAGGTGCGGGTGGGGGAGCGGTTGTTCATTCTGCCCAGCGACCGGGTGGAGGGGGTTTTGAAGGTTCCGCTGGCGCAGGTGCAAACCCTGGAAAATTGTCCGACCATAAGCCATGGCGGCGCTCCTCTCTCCCTGGTGGATTTGGCAACCGTGCTGGGGTTGACCGCCAAACCACCCGGAGCGGCCCTGACCGTGGTGGTTTTGGCCTGGCGCTCCGTGCGCATCGCCTTTCGGGTGGACCGGGTGGTGGAGGAGCGGGAGATTCTGGTCAAGGGGTTGGGGAAACACCTGAAGCGGGTCAAATATGTCAGTGGGGCCACCATCCTGGGTTCGGGTCGGGTGGTGCCGATTCTCAACGTGGCCGACCTGATGGCCGGTGCTGTTGGAGAGGGGAGTGCGGCATGGGGCGTTGGCTCCAGAGAGATGGAACTCTCGACACGACGCCGCGCCATCCTGGTGGTGGAGGACTCTCTGACCTCCCGCATGATGATGAAAAACATTCTTGAGGTGGCGGGTTATGAGGTGCATACCGCCATGGATGGGGAAGATGGGTTGAAAAAATTGCGGGAGCAAGCGGTGGATCTGGTGGTGGCGGATGTGGAGATGCCCTTGATGAACGGTTTTGAAATGACCGAACGCATCCGGGCCGATGCCGCCTTGGCCCATCTGCCCCTCATTCTGGTCACCAGTCTCTCCTCCCGGCAGGATCGGGAACGCGGCATCCACGCCGGGGCCAACGCCTACATGGTGAAGGCGGAGTTCGACCAGGGGAACCTGCTGGAGATCATCGAGGGGTTGCTATGATCGATGTGATGATCGTGGATGATTCCCGTACCAGCCAGGAGCTGATGACGGGGTTGTTGGATGCCCAGCCAGGCATGCGGGTCAGCCAGGTGGCCCGGGATGGTCAACAGGCCCTCGCCTGCATGGCCAACTCTCCCCTGCCGCATGTGGTGGTGATGGACATCAACATGCCCCACCTGGATGGCTACGAAACCACGCGCCGCATTCTGGAACAACATCCGGTTCCCATCATCATTTGCAGCAGCATCTGGCAGCCCGACCAGACCGTGGCCTGCTTCCGGGCCATGGAGGTGGGGGCGGTCACGGCGGTGGCCAAGCCGCCGGGTCCGGGACATCCGGAATTCGACCGCCTGGCGGCGGATTTTGTCCGCACGGTACGCATCATGTCGGAGGTGCGGGTGGTGCGGCGTTGGACCCAAAAATTGCGGGCTGCGCCGGCTCCGGTCTCTCGTCCCCGGGGAGGCGTCCAGCCGGGTTTGACGGAGGTGGTGGTGATGGGGGCCTCCACGGGCGGTCCCCAGACCATTCAAGTCTTGTTGAACAAGTTGGTGCATCCGTTTCCGTTGCCCATCGTCATTGTCCAGCACATTTGCAACGGGTTTTTGGAGGGGCTGGTCACCTGGCTGGAGCAGACTGTTCCCATGCCAGTGCGGGTGGCAACCCAGGGGGCTCCCCTGGTGGCGGGGCAGGTCTATTTTGCCCCGGACGGCATGCATGCGGGGTTGCGCCAGGGGCGGGTGGTGCTGGATGCCAATACACAGCCCGAGGCGGGTTTGCGTCCTTCGGTCTCCTATTTGTTCCGTTCGACGGTCGTGGCCTATGGTCCCCGGGCGGTGGGGGTGCTGCTGACCGGTATGGGTCGGGATGGCGCCGAGGCGTTGCGGCAAATGCGCGATGCGGGGGCGTTGACCCTGGTTCAGGATCGGGAGAGTTCCGTGGTCCATGGCATGCCTGACGCCGCCATCCGGCTGGGCGCAGCCTGTCATGTGCTCTCCCCGGAGGATATGGCAACGATGCTCAACGGATTGCAACCATTCAGCGCACAACGGATTGTCCCTTGAGCGGTAGAACCTGGCAGACGAGGGGGAGAGTGGGATGCATCACATTCTGGTGGTAGAAGACAGTCTGACCCAGGCCATCGAACTGGAATTGGTGCTGGAGCATGCCGGTTTCTCGGTGCAGCGGGTCCGGAGCGGCGAGGATGCCCTGCAATGGCTGGCGGACAACCAGCCGAGCCTGATCATCAGTGATATCACCATGCCGGGAATGGACGGTTTTACCTTGTGCCGCCAGATCAAGGAGGATCCGCAACGGGTGACCATCCCTGTGCTGCTGCTGACCAATCTGGCCGAACCCAGCCATCTGATCAAGGGTCTGGAGGCCCGCGCCGACGGCTATGTGACCAAACCGTTCGATACGGGGCTGTTGATTCGGCAGCTCCGGAGCCTCATCGACCGCACCCCGGTGACCGGGAGTGGGGCTGCGACCACCCCTCCCATCGAGATCGAATTTTCCGGAACCCGCTGCCAGGTGACGGCTGATCGCCGGCAAATATTGGACCTGCTGCTTTCCACCTACGAGAATGCCCTGGCCCAGAATGCTCAACTGCATCGCAAGGAACTGGAGTTGAACAGGCTCAATGAACAACTGTCCAGTCACGTGGAGCAACTGGCCATCTCCGAGGAGCGGTTTCGGGGGTTGGTCCAAACCATTCCGGACATTGTCTATCGTCTGGATGCCGAAGGGCGCTTCACGTTTTTGAACAATGCCATCCGTCATCTGGGTTACGACCCCGCCGAGTTGTTGGGCCAGCATTTCAGCGACATCATCGATTCCGCCCAGGTCGATCAGGTAAGCCATGCTGCCCTGGGCAAGGAGGAGTGCAAGGCCCACCAGGAGGGGCAGTCGCCCAAATTGTTCGACGAACATCGCACCGGTATGCGTATGACCCGAGGGTTGGAGGTGAGTTTGAAGTGCAAGTCGAGCCATGCCCTCTGGCACGGCGCCATCGCCCCCCTGGGGGAGGAACGGGTGGTGGTGGAGGTCAACAGCTCCGGTCTGTTCGGCATGCACGCCCGGGTTCGGGAGTATATTGGTACGGTGGGGGTGGTACGGGACATTTCCGAACGCAAACGGGATCAGGAGCGCATCCAGGAGGCCAAGGAGCGGGCCGAGGAGATGGCGCGTCAAGCGGCGCTGGCCAGCAAGGCCAAGAGTGCATTTCTGGCGACCATGAGCCACGAGATTCGTACCCCCATGAATGCCATCATCGGCATGGCTGATGTGGTGGATGAAGCTGCCTCCGCAGAGGAGCGCAAGGAGGCCATGCAGGTGATTCGAGATTCAGGCCAGGCCTTGTTGACCCTGATCAACGACATTCTGGATCTGGCCAAGATTGAATCCGGTACGGTCAACCTGAGTCGGGAGCCTTTCCAACCCCGGGATCTGGTGGCCCATGTCATGGGAATGATGCGTTATCCGGTGGAGAGGCAAAAAGGGTTGGCCCTGACCAGTCAGGTGGCGGAAGATGTGCCGTTGGTGGTGGTTGGAGATTATCGGCGCATTCGCCAGGTGTTGATCAATCTGGTGGGTAATGCGGCCAAATTTACCGAAACTGGTCATATTGCCATGACACTGGCGTTGCATACCTCCAGCCAGGATAAATCATGGTTGTCCTTTGCGGTGAAAGACACTGGTATCGGCATTGCCGAGGAGAAGCGCCAGATCATTTTTGAATCCTTTGTGCAAGCTGACGACAGCACCGAACGCCGCTATGGGGGGAGCGGCTTGGGGCTGACGATTTCCAAACGGCTGGTCACCGCCATGGGCGGGGAGATCGGGGTGGAGAGTGCGCTGGGCCAGGGTTCGACCTTCTTTTTCACCGTACCGGTGACCGATGTCGCCGGAGAGTCCGGGTGCTTGGCGGCTTCTCCGGGAGTCACGCCGGTGGCGTTCGCCGGCGGGCAGGAGCCGGTCACCACGCAGCGCACGCATGCGGAAGTTGTGCCTTCGGTCCCGGCTGAAACCCGCATTCTGTTGGCTGAGGATGACCCGGTCAACCAGTTGGTGCTGACAAAAATGTTCAAGCGGATCGGGGTGCAACCGGACCTGGTCCAGAATGGCCAGGAGGTGCTGGATCGACTTGCCGATGTCGCTTATGACCTGATTTTCATGGATGGCAACATGCCGGAGATGGATGGTTTTTCCGCTTGCCAGGCGATCCGTGCCCGGGAAGCGGAGCGGGGAGGACATGTGACCATCATTGCATTGACAGCCTTTGCCCTGGAGGATGACCGAAAACGCTGCTTTGAGGTTGGAATGGACGACTACCTCTCGAAACCGGTCCGTTCCAGGGATCTCCAGGGCATGATACAACGCTGGTTGCCGGAAAGGAGACGCCAGAAGGTCGAACAAAGTGCCCGGGATGGGGATGACGGGGTGGTGGATACGGATGTGCTCAGAGAGTTCAAGCATGACCTGGGGCCGGATTTCGACACCATTCTTGGACTCTCCCTCATGGCCCTGCCCGAGATGGTGGCGTCGATTCAACGGGGGGTGGAGAGGGGATGTCCCGAGGAGATCCGACGTTCTGCCCAGAGGTTGCAAACTTCCAGCAGTCGGATCGGGGCTTATCGGGTCAGAGTGCTGGCCGAGGAGGTGGAAAAGAGAGCCAAGGAGGATTTATCCAACCTGCCTGGACAACTTTTGCAGCAGTTGGAGGCCGAGGTGGGCAGGGTGCGGGAGAGGGTCAAGGCGTACCCCGGTTTTCTTTGATGTTGGGAGGCTCCAATCGGGGTCCAGGGGGCTGGCTCCCTGGCAGGTCCAGGACGGAGTCCTGGTGGG
>JADGBZ010000014.1:13677-61014 GCA_015231175.1 Magnetococcales bacterium
ATTTGATGTGCAGGCAAGCCATTAATCGGGGTCCAGGGGGCTGGCTCCCTGGCTTAGTCCAGGGCAGCGCCCTGGTGGGGTTCGGGGCGAAGCCCTGACAAAGGCTTTCATTTCCAAGATTTTCTTGAAAGAGTGCGGAATAATCACGAAAAGTGAACACTTCAAATCATGTCGGTTGAGCCAGTAGATACCGATCGAATCGGAGAGCAGGGGAGTGGCGCTCCGGCAGGTCCGAGAGTGGTTGTTGATGGGAGTGATGGCATGCAAATGGTTTTGTTGCAGAGAGTGTTGGCCAGCCCGATACCGCGCACCCTGCTGGGGGCCGGGGTGACGGCGCTGGTGGCCTGTGTGATTCGTTTTGCCTGGGTGGAGCCGCAAGCCATTGGCCTGCTGTGCCAGGGGGGCTCCGTTCCCTGGTGGTGCGGGTTGCGGGAGGTGTTGGGCATGGTTTTTTACTTCAGGATATTGGGGTGGCTGGCCATCGTTGCGGCTCTTTTGGCCCACCTGTTTCCTGGTCGTGCGCGCATCTGGGGCCGTTGGGCCGTACATCTGGGCGTTTTGGGGTTGGTGTTCTACAACGCACTGGGGGGTGCCGTGGGGGTTGTCGTGGGGGTGCTTGCGCTGGCGGCGGATGAGGTGTCCACTCCCGGCAGGGCCGGGTCATCGGTTTTGCCGGTCAGGTGATGCCACTCTGACCGCAGGAGAGCCCGCAGGGGCCAGGCGAGCAGGAGCAACTCGGCACTCCAGGCCATCGCCTCCAGGTTCAGAGGGGTTTCCACGGCCATTCCGAGAGTGGCACATGCCACCAGGATGGCGGCCAGCCAGGCTTCCATGGGGTGGCGGCCTGTCGGCGTCCGGTTCCATAACAACAGGGCCGGCGCCAGAAACATGGCGAGGGGAAAATCCCGGTAGCGGCCATCCATCACCAGGGGCAGGGCCAGGATGGAGGCCGTCACCAAAGTGACGGACCGCACCCCACCCCAAAGCAGGTCGGGTGTTGTCGGGGGTTTTCCGGGGGGGCGCCTGCGCAACAACCAGGCGCGTACCGCAGCCATGTCGGTTGGCATGGCCCGGCTCCACCGGCTGTCCGGGATGACCAGAACCAGACCCAGCAGGATCAGGGCGATCAGCATGAGGCCCCCTCCCGCCAGGCCCCAGAACCAATCCAGCGGTGTGCCGGCGGCTGCGATCAACTGCCGGCCATGGAGATAGACCAAGGTCACCGCGCCATGACCCAAAGTCGCCACAAGCGGGGGACGCCACCAGGGCATGGCGGCGCGGCGCGTCTTTTTCAGCAGGAGGGCGGAGAGAAGGGCGCCGACACCCAGCAGCCAGGGCCAGTAAGGGTGTTCACGGACCGGGCCGGTCAGGGAAAACTTAAGGTGTCTGTCGCCAGTGAAAAGCCCCCAATGTCCTCCAACGGTCCCCTCCTGAAAGCGCTTCCAGGGTTGATCAAAGGCCTCGATGAGGTTGTAGGGAACCCCCTTGTGCCAGGTCAGGGCGATAAACTCCCGAATGAAACGGGCCTGGTTGACCACGCTGGGAACGGCCTGTTTGCGGCTACGTCCTGCGCTGGGCCAACCGGTCTCGCCGATGAGAATCTTCTTGCCGGGAAAGGCGGCCTGCACCTCGGCTAAAATTTTGGTGACATGTTGCAGGGACTGGGCGACCGAGACCGGTTCATCTTCCCAGTAGGGGAGGATGTGGATGGTCAAAAAATCCACATGTTCGGCCACCTCGGGATTTTTCAACCAAAACTCCCAAACATCGGCATAGGTCAAAGGCAAGGGAGTTTGCCGCCGCACCTCCTGAATGATGTGTATCAGCCCCCGGGCATCCTGTTCCTTGCGCAGCAGGACTTCGTTGCCGACGATGATGGCCCGTATGGATTGTGAGTGTAAAGCGGCTGCGGTTAGGGTAGAATGGATCTCCAGCGCGTTGTCCTTGGCCTCTCGGCCAATCCAGATGCCCAACAACAGTTTCATGTCGTGTTGCCGGGCCCATGGCACGACGGCGTCGACGCCCATGCGGGTGGAGTAGGTTCGCACGCAGTCGGTGTGGGGAGCCAACAGGGCCAGATCCTCCTGAATTTGTTCCAGAGGGATGACCAGGGTCGCGTCCGAGGGGGCTTGGTTGCCCCGGAAGGGGGCGTAGGAGAGGCACTGGAAACGGGCTCCCGGCACATCGGGCAGGTCGACGCCGCTTCCCGCCAGATACCATCCCCCCCATGCGATCAGGAGGAGAACCCACCAGGCTGACCAAAGCAGGCGTGCGCACGATGGATTCATGACAGTGGCGGATCATGGGGCATCATGATGGAGCCGGTTTTTTCCGTCTTGAGTCGGTTGGATGCGCAGGGGGTTGGCATGTTGATTGGAATCCTTTTTGCAAGGTCGCCGGGGCTGATGTCTGAACCTTACTGATAACCGAACCGCGTTCCCTTTTCCACCCATTTTCGTCCTCCATGACCATGAGCAGCATGTCGCCATCCGAAGTCGCAATGCGTCGTGTCAACGCGGTTGTCGTGACCGTGGCCAGTCTCCTGACCATTTGTTTATGGGCGGTGACCAACTGGCCTCTCTCGGCTCCACCCTGGCCGGACAAGGTGGCCGGCGTGGCCTATTCTCCCTTCCAGGCAGACGACAATCCCATTGAGAACCGTTACCCGAGTGTCGAGGAGATCGATGCCGACCTGGCCATGTTTCAGGACAAGGTCAGTTCGGTGCGTGTCTATGGCGTGGATGGGACATTGAGCGAGATTCCGCGCCTGGCCAGAAAGTATGACCTCTCCGTCACCATGGGCACATGGTTGGATCAAAACAACCTGGAGTTGACCGATACACATATTGCCCAGTTGATCCAGTTGACGCATGCCAACAGCAATATCGTCCGGGTCATTGTGGGCAACGAGTCCTTGTTGCGGGGGGATTTCAATGTCAACGCTATGATTGCCTATCTTGACCGGGTCCGCGCTGCCCTGCCCAACGTCCCGGTGAGTACCGCCGAACCTTGGCACATCTGGGTCAAGTATCCGCAGTTGGTGGACCACGTCGATTATATCGCGGCCCACTTCCTGCCCTATTGGGAAGGGGTCGCCCTGGAAGCGGCGGTGGATCACGTTTATGCCACTCGGCAGATTCTGGCCAAGACCTATCCCGGAAAGCGCATCTTCATGGCTGAGGTGGGGTGGCCCAGCAACGCCCGCCTGCGCAAGCAAGCGGCGGCCAGCGTGGCCAATGAAGCTCTGTTCCTGCGTCGATTTTTGGCCCGTGCCACCGAAAACAACGATGATTACAACTTGATGGAGGCCTTTGACCAGACCTGGAAGGTCTTCACCGAAGGGAGTGTGGGCGCTTACTGGGGAATCTGGGACGTCCACCGCAAAAGCAAGATTGCCATGGATGGTCCTATTGTCGCCATTCCGCACTGGCCATGGTTGGCGGCTGCGGCCATTGCCATCGGCGCGGCCTGCTATTTGTTGTTGCTGTGGGATGGGGCCTTTTTCAACATTCAGGGGCGGCTTTTTCTGTGTGGGGTGGCTTTTCTCAGCAGTAACACCATGGTCTGGATCGCCAACGACTATTTGGATCAGTATGTCACCTTTAAAACCATAGCCGTGGGTTTATTGTTGGGAATCGGGTTTCTGGGCGTCTTTCTGGTGTTGCTGACCGAGGCGCACGAAACCGCCGAGACGCGGTGGGTGTTTCAGCGGCGGCGCATGTTTCACCCGGTGTTGACACGTCTCACGGAACAGACCACCCCCAGCCTGCCCAAAGTTTCCATCCATGTCCCGGCCTACAACGAGCCGCCCGACATGATGATCGACACCTTGAACGCCCTGGCGAAGCTTGACTACCCCGACTATGAGGTGTTGGTCATCGACAACAATACGGCTGATCCCGGGGTCTGGCAGCCCGTGGAGGCCCATTGTCAGACCCTGGGATCCCGCTTCCGCTTTTTTCATGTGGCCCCTCTCAAGGGATTCAAGGCCGGGGCGCTCAACCATGTCACGGCCCTGACCGCCCCGGATGCGGAGATCATTGCCGTGATCGACTCCGACTACCAGGTCTCCCCCTCCTGGCTGAAGGATCTGGTGCCCTATTTTGCCCGCCCGGAGATCGGCCTGGTACAGGCGCCCCAGGATTATCGGGACAGCAAGGAAAATCCTTTCAAGTCGATGTGCTATTACGAATACAAGGGCTTCTTCCATATCGGCATGGTGACCCGCAATGATCGCAATGCCATCATACAGCATGGCACCATGACCATGATCCGCACCCGCCTGCTCAAGGAGTTGGGGGGATGGGCGGAGTGGTGCATCACCGAGGATGCGGAGTTGGGCCTGCGGGTGTTGGAGAAAGGGTTCGAGTCGGTCTACATCAAGGACAGTTACGGCAAGGGTTTGATGCCCGACACCTTCGTCGATTACAAAAAACAGCGCTTTCGCTGGGCCTATGGCGCCTTGCAGATCATTCGTCGCCATTTTCGGGAGATCCTGCTGGGGGAGAAATCCTCGGCCTTGACCGGGGGGCAACGTTATCACTTCATGGCGGGCTGGTTGCCGTGGCTGGCCGATGGCATCAACCTGTTCTATACCGTGGCGGCCATCATCTGGTCCATCGCCATCGTTCTGTTTCCCAAGCATGTCGATACACCGTATGCCATCTTCGTCACCCCGCCGGTGTTGCTTTTCATCTTCAAGGTGGTGAAGATGATCTACCTCTATCGTACCGAAATCGGGGTGACCAGGCGGCACACCCTTGCCGCAGCCCTTTCAGGCCTGGCCCTCTCCCATACCATTGCCAGGGCGATGATCACCGGCGTCCTGACCACGGAACGGCCCTTTTTCCGCACCCCCAAATGTGAAAACCGTCCGGCCATGGTCCGTGCCCTCTACGACTCCATGGAGGAGCTGCTTCTGCTGCTTTTTCTGTGGTTGTCGGCTGTAGGGGTCGCGTTGGTCCAGGGGGAGGAGATGCCCAGCGCGTATATCTGGTCGGCTGCGCTTTTCATTCAATCTCTTCCTTATGCGGCGGCGGTTGTGGTGGCCTTGATCAACGCCCTGCCCAAACCGTTGATGAACTGGGTCTACCGCTTCCGGAAGTGGTCGGCGCAGTGGGGATGAGGTCGGGGAACGGGGAAGAGCATGGAGAGGCAGGAATCCTTGGCGGCGGCAGGGCAAAATCCGGACCGCCTTCAGCCTACTTCTGCGCAACGGCGCCAGATTGAAATGTTGCGCAACCAGTTGCGGCATCATGGTTACCGCTATCACGTTTTGGATGATCCGGAAATTTCGGATGGCGCCTATGATCAGCTTTTTCAGGAGTTGGTCGGTCTGGAGGCCCGCTTTCCGGAGCTGGTGACGCCTGATTCGCCGACACAGAGGGTCGGCGCGGCCCCGTTGGCTGCCTTTGCGCCGGTTGCTCATGGCATGCCCATGCTCTCTCTCGACAACGCCTTCAGCAGTGAGGATGTGGTGGAGTTCGACCGGCGGGTCCGGGAGGGGTTGGGCAGAACGGATGTCATGGTTTACATGGCCGAACCCAAGGTGGATGGATTGGCGATTGGGCTGGTTTACCGCAGCGGGGTCTTGATACGGGCGGCCACCCGGGGCGATGGGCACACCGGGGAGGAGGTTACCTCCCAGGTTCAGAGCCTCGCCGCCTTGCCACAGGTGTTGTCCGGGAGTGGCTGGCCGGAGCTGCTGGAGGTGCGTGCCGAAGTCTACATGCCCCTGGCGGCGTTTGCCGAGTACAACGAACGTGCCCGCGAACGGGGTGAACGCGCCTTTGCCAACCCGCGCAACGCCGCTGCCGGAAGTTTGCGCCAACTGGATGCCCAGGTGACCGCCAAGAGACCGTTGACTCTGTTTTGTCACGGTTTGGGCCAGGTGACGGGCGGAGTTGTGCCGGATGCCCACCACGAGGTACTGGAGCAACTGGTTGCCTGGGGTCTGCCGGTGTGTCCAGAGCGCATGGTGGTGACAGGTGTCGAGGGGTGTCTGGCGTTTTATCGCACCTTGTTGGCGCAGCGCGATCGACTGGACTACGAAATCGACGGCGTCGTCTACAAGGTCGACTCCCGTGCGGATCGGGATCTTCTGGGCGCCCTTTCCCGGACGCCACGTTGGGCGGTGGCGCACAAATTTCCAGGCCGCGAAGCGGTCACTCGGGTGCGGGCCGTGGAAATTCAGGTCGGTCGCACGGGGGCCTTGACCCCGGTGGCCCGTCTTGAACCGGTCGCCGTGGGGGGGGTGACGATCACCAATGCCACGCTGCACAATTTTCAAGAGTTGCAACGCAAGGATGTGCGTGTGGGCGACCAGGTTCGCGTGCGCCGGGCGGGGGATGTCATCCCGGAGGTGGTGGAGGTGGTGGCAACACAGACATCACGCCCGGAGGTACTGACCTGTCCGGAACAGTGTCCCGTCTGCACCGCCCCCGTGCTCCAGGAGTCTGGTGAGGTGATCGCCCGATGTTCCGGCGGGTTGAGCTGTCCGGCGCAGCGGCGCGAGGCTATTCGCCATTTTGCCTCCCGCCGTGCCCTGGATATTGAGGGGCTGGGTGAAAAACTCGTCGATTCTCTTCTCCAGGCTGGCCTGATCGTCACTGTCGCCGATTTGTACACTCTGGCGGCGAAACGCCAGGAACTGACCGCTCTGGAGCGGATGGGTGACAAGTCGGCGGACAATCTTTTGCAGGCCCTTGCGGTGAGCCGGACCCATGGCCTGGAACGATTTCTCTTTGCCTTGGGGATTCGTGAAGTAGGGGAGGCCACGGCCCGCAATCTCGCTGCCCATTTCAAAACCTTGGCCGCACTGGAAGCGGCCAGTCTGGAAGAGTTGGAGGGGGTTCCCGATGTGGGGCCCAAGGTGGCAGCACAGATCCGGGGATTTTTGCACGCCGCAGGTAATCGGGACGTGTTGGCGCGCTTGAAAAGGGAGAGCGATGCCTGGCAACTCTGGTCCGAGAATCGTGCGGGCAGCGCACGCACCCTGGAAGGTCAAACCGTGGTGTTGACAGGCACATTACAAAGCATGGGACGCCCTCAGGCCAAGGCCAGGCTGGAAGCCCTTGGCGCCAAGGTTTCCGGCAGTGTTTCCCGTCGCACGGATTTTGTGGTGGCCGGGAGTGATCCGGGCGCCAAATTAACCCGTGCCAGGGAGTTGGGGGTCGCTGTGCTGGATGAGGCCGCTTTCCTGGAAAAAATCAAATAACGGCATTTTGGCTCTTTTTTTGCTTGACTTTGCCTGCGTTCGACCGCTGGGGCGGGTATGATGAGCCCGGCAGTGGAGTCATGCGTAAACTTGTTGTCGTCACACATGATGTTCATGGAATGGTGGTGAGACCATGTATTTGACCCACTTCGGATTGCAGCGGCCCCCTTTCTCCCTGACGCCGGATACCGAGCTGTTTTTTGGTGGCGGAGAGCGGGATGCAACCCTGGAAGGACTCCAACAGGCCATTCAGGCCGGCGAGGGGATCATCAAAGTGACGGGTGAGGTGGGCAGTGGCAAAACCATGCTCTGCCGTGCGCTTTGTCAGCGTCTGCCCGAAACGGTGGATGTGGCCATGCTGCTGAACCCAAATATTCCGCCTGATCAGATTGTGCCGACTGTCTTGCGGGAATTTCGTCTGACACCGGCAGCCTCCCAAGATCGGTGGGCCGACCAGCACCTCCTGCTGAACCATCTGGTCGACCTGCACCGCAACGGTCGCCATGCCTTGGTATTGGTGGAAGAGGCCCAGAGCATGCCTATTGCTTCGCTGGAGGAGTTGCGCCTGTTGAGCAACTTTGAGACCTCCCGCACCAAGTTGTTCCAGATCATCCTGTTTGGCCAGCCTGAGTTGGATCAGATGTTGTCGGCGCCGGAAAACCGGCAGATCATGGAGCGCGTCTCCTCCAGTTTCCACCTGCCGCCTTTGACAAGACGTGATACGGGCCTTTACCTGCGGCACCGGCTGGAGGCGACCGGGCACGCCCATGGTGAGGTTTTCACCAATGGCGCTCTCTGGTTTTTGCACCGGACGGCCCAAGGTGGGCTCCGGCGTATCAATGTTTTGGCACACAAGGCGTTGATTGCGGCATTCTCCGACGCTTCGCCGAGGGTCAAGTTGCGGCATGTTCGCTCGGCCCTGGCGGCTAGTGACTATGCGATGGCAGCCCCCTTGTGGATGCGTCCGGTCCTGGTGGCCAGCTCCCTGGCCTTGGCGATCATCGGAGGTACGGTCCTGCACTCCCTGGCAAACACCCCCTGGGTGAGCGGCATTCCTGGTCAAGAGGCGACAGGCGTGGCCGAGCGTATGTTGGATAAGGGTGTTTCCGAACATGCCTCCTCCTCGGACGTGGCCGGGGGTATGCTGGATAAAGGTGTTTCCGAAGGTGTCTCCTCCGCTCCGCTCCCGGACTCTGTCCAGGTGGCCGCGCTGCCTCTTCCCGGGGCCGATGGTCTTCGGACCGGTACGAAGATCGGAACCGGTCCCGAGTCGGGTAACGCGGGACATGCACCCGAAAAAGTGGCGGATGCGGATGGAAAAAAGGTCACGCCCGCACCGGGGAAGATGGCTGACAAGAGCAGTGCGAAGAGCAGTCAACGTTCTGACAATGGCGGTCAGGCGAAAAAAGAGAAAGGGCAGTCACCGGGAAGTCAGGTGGCGTTGCCCTCCACGGATGATATTGTGTTTTCTGTCGCGACCGGCACTACGCCTTCTGCATCTCCGGGGCTGACGGGGAGTGACCGGGTGTCTGGCGCCCCGGCGCCGGCAGAGGTGACTGTCGTGCGCGATACGGCGGGCGAAAAAGATCAGGTGGCGCAAAAGCCGGCTGCCACGGAACCAGATAAAAAAATCTCATACGGTTTTGATGAAACGGAGCTGGGATTGCAGCCGGATCCCAAACAAAACTACCCCTATCTGAAAAGGGAAGATCCCCTGGCCGACAAAATCATCGCCTCCCATATCTGGGTCGAGACCAGCGAGAATGCGCATTTCACGATCCAGTTGATGATTCTCTCCCGTGACGATGGTCTTGCAACCCTGGAAAAGGATCTGGCCGGGCTTGGGCAACAGCTCGGGGGTCGGCGGGTGAACGTTGTCCGTCTGCGCGATGACCGTTTGCTCGTCTACCTGGATGAGTTTGCCACGCATAAGGAGGCCGAGGCGTTCATCGCCGCTCTTCCCGCTTCGCTCAAGGTCAACCAGCCGCTGGTCATTCCTTTGAAACAGGCCCGCGCCAGGGTGCACCGCAGCGCCAGGGTCAGCGGATAAAAGGCCAGTGGGGGTGGTTTTTCTCCCGGCTGCGGATGAAAATCAGGGATGGTCCGAGCATGTTGATCAACTCATAGCCCCGGTCGTGCAGGAAGAGATGGAGCGGCGATGCCAGCAGGTGAGACAGGTTGGGAAAATGTGCCTCCGCAATGATGACGGTGGGTGCGAATCGTTCCCAGTCGTTGGACTCCAGGACAGCGAGATCGTGGCCCTCTGCGTCCACGGAGAGGAGATCGATGTGGGTTCCTGCCGGGACGCTGTCCGACAGGATGGTGCGCAAGGAGCGGGAGTGCAGGGTCAAGGGGGTCCATGCATGGCCGGATTTGTTCTTGAATGCTTCGGCACGGGCCGGATCGACGGTGTTCATGGAACTCAGGCCGAAACAGTGGAAGGTCAACGATCTCTCCTGATTGGAGACCAGGGCCTGGATGTTGATATCACGTGGGCGGAAGCGCTGCAAAAGATGCACGGACCAGGGGGATGCGTCTATGTTGATGCCTCTCCACCCCCACCGATAAAGCAGATAGGTGTTGGATTCCCGGATGGGGTGGTGGGCGCCAACGTCCACATAGAATCCGACGGGCCTGTTTTGGAAGATGTTGGCCAGGATCACATCTTCACCGAATTCCGCGAAGGTGCGCTTTCCGCCCAAGCCGGGCAGGGAAATCTCCAGCCAAGCAGCCAGGGCTCTGGTACGATCCTCTCCCAG
Source organism: Magnetococcales bacterium (assembly GCA_015231175.1). NCBI lineage: Bacteria > Pseudomonadati > Pseudomonadota > Magnetococcia > Magnetococcales > Magnetococcales bacterium. Next base: position 23,653 of record JADGBZ010000014.1, read on the forward strand.
AACGTGTTGCAGAATGCGCCGTGATGTTTGTTTGATGGTGGCTGCTGACATGCGGCATTGTCCTTTATCATTCATGCGTCTGATAATAGCGCATCGCCTCGGGGATAACGCGGCGCAGGTTTTGGATGCGGCTTGTCGGCAGGGGATGGGTACTGAGCCACTCCATGTTTTTGCTGCCGTTGCCCTCAGCTGTGTTCATTCTCTCCCACAAGCCGATGGCCTCGCGTGGATCATAACCCGCCATGGCCATGAAAATGGTTCCCAGACGGTCCGCCTCTTCCTCGTGCAGACGGCTGAATGGCAACAGGGCGCCGTATTTTGCACCCAACCCGAAAGCCGAATTGAATAGTTCGCTTTGACCGGGAGAGAGCGAACTTAATGAACTGGCCAGTACCGTGGATCCCATTTTCACCAGCAGCTCCTGGCTCATGCGTTCGTTGCCATGGTTGGCCACTGCGTGGGCGATTTCGTGGCCCAACACGGCGGCAAGGCCGGCTTCATCGCGGGTTGTGGGCAGCAATCCCGAGAAGACCACCACCTTGCCGCCCGGGTAACAGGCCGCATTGCGATCCTTGCTTTCGACCAGGTTGAATGCCCACTTGTATCCTGCCAATCGGTTGGACATGCCCCGCTGGGTAAAGTAGCGCTCCACGGCATGTTCGACCCGGCGCCCGACCTGCTCAACCATGGCCGCCTCTTTGGTGCCCTGCAAAACCTTTTCATTCTTGAGCATTTTGTCGTAGGACTGGGATCCCAGGCTCAAAACCTGTTGCGCGGGAATCAGGGCCATCTGGTTGCGACCGGTGATGGGAACCGTCGCGCAGCCGGCCAACAGCAAACCGGCCAGGAGTCGCATGACCATGTGGCCAAAATATTTATCCATGGTGGAAACCTCTTATGTGTCTCGTTCACGTGTGCAGGGGGAGCATGCAACCTCTCGGGGGAAAAATCGAGGGGTTGAGAGCCTTTCTTGCAAGGGTTTTGCATCGTCACCCCATGCGTTACAACAGGGTTGCATGTCATGGTTGACATTCTATTGACCACCATCCATGCACGCTATCGGCATACCGCATACGGGTTGCGTTGTCTGCATGCCAATCTGGGTGATCTGGCCCATCGGGCCGCCATCCTGGAGTTTGATCTGGAGAGGACTCCGACAGAGATGGCCGAGGCCATTTTGGCGCGGCAGCCCCGCATGGTTGGCATCGGTGTTTACATTTGGAATGCGGAACCGACCCACAAGCTGGTGCAAATTCTGAAACGGCTGCGTCCCGACATGGTTCTGGTGCTGGGGGGGCCCGAAATCAGCCATGAAACATCGGATCAGCCCATGGCGGATCTGGCGGACTACGTTGTTGCAGGGGAAGGGGAAATCGTCTTTCGCGAGCTGTGCCGCCAGGTGTTGGCCGGGGGGAAAAATTTCGAGCATCTGGTGCGGGCGCCTTCCCCGGATGTCGGGCAGTTGCTCCCGGCCTACCCCCTCTATGACGGACGGGATATCCAGGAGCGGGTCATCTATGTCGAGGCCTCGCGGGGGTGTCCATTCAAGTGCGCCTTTTGTCTCTCCGCGCTGGATCAAGGGGTGCGCTCCTTCCCCCTTGCTCCGTTCCTGGCCCATATGGAGGCGTTGTTGCACCGGGGCGCCCGCCAGTTCAAGTTTATTGACCGAACTTTCAACCTGAAAACGACGACAGCCAAGGCCATTCTTGATTTTTTCTTCGCCCGGCAGAGGCCAGGGTTGTTTTTGCACTTTGAAGTGATTCCGGATCGGTTTCCCGCAGCCTTGCGGGAGAGCGTCAGCCGGTTTCCGGCTGGGACCATACAGTTCGAGGTCGGCTTGCAGAGCTTTGATGCGGAAGTTTTGGCGCGAATCGATCGCCTCCAGGATGTGCAACGGGCTGAGGAGAATCTGCTTTGGTTGCGGCGCCAGACGGGGGTTCACCTCCATACGGATCTCATTGTGGGGCTGCCAGGGGAGGATGTGTCCGGCTTTGCGGCAGGGTTTGATCGCTTGATGGCTTTGGATCCGCACGAAACTCAGGTGGGCATTCTCAAGCGTTTGCGGGGTGCGCCCTTGCAGCGCCACATCGAGCCGTTTCGCATGGTGTTCGCTCCCGATCCGCCCTACGAACTCCTGTGCAATGATCGTATTGATTTCATGACCATGCGCCGCCTGAAACGTTTTGCCCGTTACTGGGATCTGATCGGGAATTCCGGGCGATTTCCAGCCACGCGCACCTGCCTGTTCGGGGAAGGATCCCCTTTTGCCCGATTCATGGCCCTGGCGGATTGGCTCTACACCACGACAGGACAGACACATCGCATCGCCCTGCCACGACTTTACGATCTGGTCCGGTCAGGACTTGTCCAGGCCCTGGGGGTGGCGCCCAACGTGGCGGAAGCGGTTGTGCAAGCCGATCAATCCAGGAGTGGCAAGGGCCAGGGACCGCCACGGCAGAACCGCTCGGTTGCATGAGGAGGGTATGCAGGGCTCACGGGGGCTTTCCCCTACTTGATGGTGATGCTGCCCAAAAACTGGATCTCCTCGAATGTACGATTCAGGGTCTTGCTGGTAAAGTTGCGCATGACCGTGCCCGAGGTCCATGCGATAACCTGACCAGGATTGACCTGGGTGCTGGGAACCGCCAACCATGGACCTGTTCCACTGTCGAGCTGGATATAAGTGTAGCCTCCAGCCTGGAACACGGCGAACGCCTTGCCTTGGTTGGTCGAGGCGGATGCCGAGGTCTCCGGTCCGGATCCTGGAAGGATCTCATTGACCATCAACAGCATGGGGAAGGTCTGGTTCAGGCTTTTACTGAAATAATTGCGCATGACGGTGTATTGTCCCCAGTGGACCATGTCACCGGTTTTGACACTGAGACGGCTGGTGGCCAGCCACAGGGGCCACCCTTCGGTGTCAATGCGCACATAGGTGTAGCCGCCGGACTGGACCACATCCGCCACCTTGCCGGATTGTGGAATGGTCATGGTGCCGTTCGACTTTTTATTCGGATCAAGAGGCGTGGTCACGATGGGGGGCGCCGGGGTTTTGCGGGCATCCTTCGCCGCTGGGCCCGGACCACTCGTTTCGGGTTTCCCGCCGGCTTCTGGCGCAGAGGAAGCGACTGCCACCGATTTTCCGGCTGCGGTGTCTGGCGTCGCAACGGCCGGGGTTGGCTTTTTTTGTGCCCCTGGAGCGAGCAGCTGAATCGTGGTTATGCCATCCTTGTGCGAGACGGCTCCACCACTTGCCGGTGCATCGGGAGAGGCCGCCTCGGTCTTTTTTTCTTCCGATTTCGAGCAACCCGAAACCAGTGCCAACACAATGACCAAACCGACAACAGAAAATGTATGCATGGTGGATTTCCCGTCCGGGTGAGGGTGCGTTTCCGATGGTGTCAAATCCAAGCCTCCCGGGGGTGGAGCATACCGCAAGCGCACAGGCAAAGAAACGGCTCACCGAGTCGGTCCATTGAGTCCTGGCGCGAAAATCTGTAACCTCGGCGAACATCCACTCACTTCCCTGCCAGTTGGCGAACCAGGCGGGTACACGGGGATTGGCACAATGAAAAAAATCATGGCCTGTGGGCTGGCTTTTGGGGTCGCGTTGTTCCTGGTTGCCTGTAGCTCGAAACGGTACATCGTCGTCACCAACGAGGGGACGATTTACCACTCGGAGGGTAAGGTAGAGAGGGACGACGAAGGTTGGGTGAGCTTCAAAACGCCTGTCGGGAAGGAAATCCGTCTGCGGGAGAGCGTCATCCGTTCCATCAACGAGAATTGACCCCGACTGGCGGCTACGCCAGCGCCCGGCTGCGAAAGGGAGCTTGAAGAGAACATCATGGGACATCAGACAGCTTTTCTTGTTGCCGCCTTGCTGTTGGCGGGTTGCCAGAGCGTCCGTTATGACATGCGTCCCCCGACCTCCGAGGTGGGGCGTCTTTGTGTGACTCAGTGTGGCACGACGCGCGAAAGTTGCCGAGGCAACGAAATCATGCGCGCCAAGGGGGAGCAGGACGCATGCGAACGCCGCGCCAGAAACCAGGTGCGATCCTGTCTCAACTCAGCCGACTCGAAGGAGCAACGCAGCAAGTGTGAACGCGGCAAAAGCAGTTGCTACAGCCACGAAAACGACTCCCACTGCGACGAGGAGTATCGGGCCTGCTACAGGCAGTGCGGGGGAACGGTGACCAAGATCATCGAAAAATAAGAAAGTTGCGCTCATGGTTGAGAATGGGGATGACTGGCAAACGCTGCCTCCACCAGCTGCCACAGCTCCCTGGCGCGGGGGGCTTCCACGGAGGCAATGATCCGCTTCACGTAGTGGTAATCGACCTGCCCTTGGTCCAGATAGCGTTTTTCCTCTTCGGTGGCAAAGACAATCTCACCCAACAGCTCCAATCCGGCGATGATGCCGACCATGCCCGGGCCACGAGAGAAGGTCTTGTTGCGTGGAATGAAAAAGAGGTGATATTGACCCGGATTTTTCGGGTCCGGGGCGCCGATCAGGTTGGCGGAGAGGGAGTGTTTGTCGACGTAGAGCTGCTCCCAGAGGTCTGTCACCTTGACCACCTGGGCCACGATCTCCTCACTTGACCCATGGAAGTAGATGGCGGTGATCGGATAATCGGCAACCAGGCGTGGTGTGTTGGTGTGTCCGGAAGAGGCCCTGATGGTGGCCGCAGCGGACGCTTCGAGGGGAAACAGCCCTTGCCCTTCTGGCCGCTTGAAAAACTGGAAATGAAAATGGTGCGGGATGGTGGCTCCAGCTCCTTCGCCATTATAAAATCCCACATAACCCGGAAGATGATCCACGAAGTAGAGAAAATCCCGGACAATGCTTTCAATGCCGGGACGATTGCTCTTGCTGATTTCAGCCAGTTTGAGCCAGGATTGAGGTATGTGCGCAGCCGTGGCGATCGTGACATGGTTGGGCATGAGGGGGAATGGATTCATCCACATGATATAGTGGCGTTTTTCCTCGTTCCCCGGCACATCGGGATACAGGTCGTAGCCGATCTCGATGCCGCGCTGCTGCCAGTAGATGTTGTCCAGACACAGAAAACAGCCGCCATGGATGGATGTCGTGCCGGGTGGGGGGGCTTTGCGTCCGGCTCCGCCCTGACGCTGGCTGCGTTTGAGGTTGTATTGCACCAAAAAACTGTGGCGGGCGCCCGATTCACGAATGATTCGGTATTTGATGACATCGAGCAGATCATCTTGAATGAATCCGCGATCAAATTGTTGATCCTTGAGGGCCTCCACCACGGCTGTCAATCCGCCCGAGGCACGGATATCGTCCAGCCGCCCCTTGAGTGCGCGCCACAGGTCATCAAAACGGGAGCGGTTGAACGAGGTCATATCATGAACATCACGCACGATGGGCATCCTTGAAAAGGGTTGAAAGCACAAATTGTTCAACGCTGGGGCAGAATGACAGCATCCTTGATTCCCACGCGCTCCTTGACCAGGTGCAGGCCGTGTTCTGCCTGCGCCTCCGTGGCAAACGGGCCGCCATAGACACAAGTCATGGGGCCTTTTTTCTCCAGACGGACCTCCCTCCTGGCAACCGGGAGATCAAGGGGAGCCAGCCGTTTCAGGGCATCGGTCAAGTACTCGTTCTCTGTATAACACCCCACAGTGACCAGATAACTCTTTTTTTGGAGCAAGGGTTTCTCCTGGGGGAGCTGGTTCGATCTTGCCGGGGAAGGTTGGATATTTTTAACCGGTGCAGCGACTGTTTCTGGCATGGCCGGGGGAGGTTGGACGCTCTTAACCGGCGCAGCGACTGTTTTTGGCATCTCCGGGGGAGGTTGGACGCTTTTAACCGGCGCAGCGACTGTTTTTGGCATCTCCGGGGGAGGTTGGACGCTTTTAAACGGTGCAGCGACTGTTTTTGGCATGACTGGGGCGAGTGGCAGGGGGACAACCCGGTCCGGTTTCTCGACAGGGCCAGGCCCCGTTTGAGCAACGTTTTGTGATGTGTGGAGAGGTTTGTCTGGTTTGTCAGCCGGAGCCGGGGCTTGCGCCACGGCGGATGGTGCCGGGAGGGCGTTGGCCGGAGGTTTGTCCGGTTTGTCAGCCGGGGCCGGGGCTTGCGCCACGGCGGATGGTGCCGGGAGGGCGTTGGCCGCTCTCTCCGCTGGAACCGGGGTTTGGGCGGGAAGCGGCTGCACAGGGGTGGCCTGTTTCGGTTTTTCGGCAGGAATGGGGGTCTGTAGGGCCGTGATCAACGTGGTTTCCGGGGTGGATGCCGGCTGGGGCATGGTGGCCACGACGGGCAGTTCCAGGGGTTCCGGAAGGGGGTCCACATGCTGCCATGTGGCCAGCAGACTCGCATGCAGGAGTTGCCGCGTTGCCTGACGTGCGGTCCCGGGAACCAGATAATCCCGTTGAACCCGCCAAAGGGAGAGTGAGGCCGGGTCGCCACGAAAATAGTGTTCCGCCATGGCCAGGGCCTTGGCAAACTGCGCCTTGGCCAGCTCGGGTTTGTCCGTCATCTGGTAGAGGAGCCCCAGGCGGTTCAACATGTCCGGCACGGACAGAGGGGGGGAGCGATCCTGCTGGATGGTCCAGGTCATGGCCTCTTGCAGAAGGGTTATGGCCGACACCAGTTGTTGCTCTTCGATCTGGCACAAGGCCAGATGCAGCGTGACCTCCCCCCAGGGAGGTTGGGGAGGGGTACTGAGGGTCATCAGGGTGGCACGGGCGCGTTGCAACAAAGGTATGGCCTCGGCAAATCGGCCTGCATCCCCCAGCAGGCGGCCCAGATCGTGTAAAATCTTCACCAGAAGTTGCGGACGCGCGTGCGCCCCCTTTTCCCACAGGGTCAGGGCGTCGCGCAACCGGGCTTCGGCTTCGCCCGGTTGGTTGTTGGACAGGTGCAACGCCGCCTGAAGAAGGTAAACCTCGGCCACGCCGTCAGTCATGGGGTGTGACGGCTGGTTGAGTTGGGCCAGGGCCTGTTCCAGGTGCGCAGCGGCCTCCGACCGGTGGGCAACCTCGCCACCCTGTTGCCGTGCCAAACCGATATGGGCGTAGGCGAGCAGATGACGTATCCGGAGCAACGCCGGATGGTTGGGTGCAAGTGCCGCTGCCGTTTGTAGCCACGCCTCGCCCTGGGTCAAGACCTGGGAAAAATGGCCCCGGCCATAGGGGTTGAGGAGCCGTTTTTCTTGCAGGGAGAAGATGTGGGGCATGTGTTGTTGTGGATTTTGTTGCAAAATGCGCCAGGCACGCTCCAGCAGGGGTTCTGCTTGTGCCACATCGCCAGCTTCCGTGCAGGCATCAGCCAGAGATATAAGCGCGGGAACGGTGTCTGGATGGGACGGCCCATGCAGGCGGGTTGCTAGCCGCAGCGCTTCCCAGGCTGCCGCGATTGCGGGCTGCCGCACCGGGGCGCCTGTCCCCTGGGTGTGCGGCGTTGCCTCGGAAGCGGCACTCCAGGCAGAAGCTGCCAGGGGCAGGCCCAGCCACAAGACACCTCCAACCAGCCAGAGCCGCAGCCATGGGGGGTGGACCCCGTCGTGCCGAAGGTCTTTCTGGCGCCGGATTTGGGGCTGCGGACCGGGAACTCCGGCTGGACGATTATCCATGTTTTCCACGCCACTCAATGGTAAACCCCCGGCATGAGACGATTGATCTGGAGCATGACGACACGGGACTCATCCTGTAGGGTGTGCAATCTTGCCAGCGTCTCCGCATCGGGGGGTGTTTCGGCTGCCCCGATGGCATCCACCTCGGCAAGGATGGCCTCAGCTCTGGTTGTTGCAGCCTCCAGGGTGGCCTGGTAGGCGATGCGTCCCGGGGAATTTCCCGTGGGTTGCGACGGCGCCGAAATCGTTTCCCAAAGGGTGGTATTCCGTTTCAGAATGGTTTGCCGTAATTCACCGAATCGGTCATGCACCTCGCGCAGGATGGCTTGTTGGGCGGCGCGACGTTGCTCTTCCCGCAACGGTTCGCCCGCCTTTTCGGCTTCTCCATGCGGTGGGGGAGTCTCGCTCTGGGCCTGCTCCAGGGCGTCGGGAGCCTCGGCTGAGGGGGGTTCAGGGAGTGTGGCGGTGGCCTCGTCGCGGGTTTCTTCGGAAGCGGCAACCCCGGGGTGAGCCTCCTCCAAGTCCGCAGGGGCAGACAGATGGGAAGGGTTGGTTGGCGGGGGGAGGGCCAACGGTTTGAGCCCGGGAATGATCTCCGCCATCATGCGGGAGAAGTGGGTTTCCCACTGGGAGACAAACCGATGCAAAGCCTGCAACCGGGCATGGCAACGGGTGGCTTCCGGGGATTGGGGCGGCAGGTGCAGGTATTGCCAGGTGAGGTGCAAAGAGTCCCGAAGCGAGAAATTTTCCGGACTTTTCAGGCGAAAATCGATGTGCTCCAAGACATGCTGCAAGGCTTCCCGCAGACGCTTCCGGGTGACGGGGGGGAGGTTGCCGGAGATGCCCAAGGTTTCAGGATGCTGCAAAATTTGGTGGCAATGGTGATGGAACGCCTCCTCCCACTGCCGCAGAACAGCGGCGCACTCGGCAACCCTCGACCCGTTTTGGGTGGACATGTCCGCAATCCACGGACCGAAGAGCATGACATCGGGTACCACGATCAGCAAAGCCAGAAGAGTAAACAACCCATGCAGTAGAAGACCCTGCACGGCGTTGGATGGGTGCTCCCGTGGAGTGACCAACTGAGGAAATTTGAACAGGGTCGCACGCCAGGTGAGATAGTGTTGGATCTGTTGCACGGCGGGCAGCCCGGGTGTGACCTCGATGCCAAGGTTGATCCGGTGGGAGGAGGGGGGGCCGCCCAGTCTTTGCTCCAGGCGTTGCAGGAGGTCAAAACGGGCCGCAGCAATCTCCCGGAGCTCCTGGAGTTGGCGGGTTTGCAACGTGTGGCTCGCTTGCAGGAGGTACAGAACATGGCGGGTGAGCCGGTCGACCTGTGGTGGATCTGGCCCAAAAAGCGACGCCAACTCCCATGGGGCGACACGGGCCGGATCGGCCAGTTTCTGGAGATTTTTCATCTCCTGTTCGATTTGGTGGGCATTTTGTCGCAAACGTTGGTCATGGTCATGGGTCAGGTTGGCCAACCGTTCCCGGAGGGGAGGGGAGGTGGCCAGATTGGATTCCGCCAACAGTTGGTCCACAGTGTAGGCAAGGGGGTGGTTCACCAGCAGGGAGACATCGTTGACACCCTTTGCAAACCCCCCATGGATGGCAAAGTGCCGGCCCCAGTAACGCAAGGCTTGGAGAGGATCCTGGGTATCTCCTGGCTTGGCGGCGCGGGCGTCACGCTCATCCGGAATGGAGTCGAACCGGGTCAACAGTTGGGCCGCCTGTTGCTGCAAGACGGCCTGCATATCGTGCAGGGATGCGGGTTGCAGGGGGTGAGAGGCGTTGCGCGCCACGGTTTGGGAGAGTTCTGCCAGGATGGTGTCGATCTCCCGCTGAATCGCTGGTTGCCAGAGGAGGCGAGCCGTCAAACCTGTGTGAATGGCTTCCATGGCGAACAGGAGCGCAAAGGTGACCAGGGTGATCCAGAGGGGATTTTTCCTCCAGGCGAGACGAAAACCGGATCCCACCCGACCGGTCGTGGTCACACCATGCACGAGGCGTTTGTTGTAACTCAGGGCCAGAGTGGCCAGAGACAAGCCGCAGAGCCAGGCAGCGGAGAGACGCCACGTTTCGCCCAAGCCACCCGGAAGGATCCAGGAAAGGATATGGACAGCGGTTTCACTTTGCAGGAGATTGCTGATCCACCAGGCGGTGGTGAGGGAGATGACAAGAGAAAACAGCAGCAGCAAGGGAGGTCTGAGGGCAAAGGACCATTTTTCGGCGGTTTCGGCAAGACACCGGCCCCACGGCGTGGCATCGGAAGTCGGTTGCCAGATCTCTCGGTGGGTTCGCAACAGGGGCTTCGGTTTGGGGAGGATCCCCTCCGGCGCCGACGCAGCCATGATCCGGAACACCAGTTTTCCGAAGGCTATATGGAGGGGATTATGGGGGAGAGAGGCTTTTGTCATTATCCTGGGAAGCCAAGCCATACACCGGTTCCGGTTCCGAACACGTCGTCATGCTACCCCAGATGGGCCATGTCGTCAAACTTCAGTGGCGCCGGGCGTGACAGGTATCCACCAGACTCTGCCTCTTGGGCGGGCCTCGTGAGGAAGGTTCGTAGATAGGACATTGCAAAATATTGCGAAAAATGCTGAAAATGACCAGCAGTCGGAACTGGAGCAGGTTTTGTTGGTGCTGTTCCGAGAGGAGTCGTGGTTTGTGCAGGGAGATGGGGTACATATGAAGATTCTGATTGCCGACGATGAGGCCAACAATCGTATTCTTTTGGAGAATTTCCTCTCTCCCTACGGCAGTTGCGACTCCGTGGTCAACGGTTTGGCTGCCGTGGAGACCTTCGAGATGGCCGTGCGTGACGGCGCCCCCTATGATCTTGTTTGCCTGGACATCATGATGCCCGAGCTTGATGGCCAAAAGGCCCTGGTCAGGATTCGCAAGCTGGAGTCCGAGTTGCGCAGCGATGGCCGGGAAGCGGCCATCTTCATGATCACCGCCCTGGATGTCGAAGAACATATGCTTCGGGCCTTCCTGATCGGTGGCTGTACCGACTATCTGATCAAACCCATCACCAGCCGGAAAGTGGTGGAAAAGCTGCGACAGCATCGGATCATTCCCGTGTAGGTGATGTTGGCGCCGTGTCCATCCTTGCCTGTGGAGCACCCAATCCCGCGTCAGATTGAAACGGCTCTTTTCGTCGATATCAAGGTCGCTGTTTACCACCCGGCCACGCATCAAGGGCGAGGGTGCTGAATTGTTGTCCATTCAGCGCGGTTGATCCGCCAGGTAAAAGGATGGTAACCATTCAGGTAACTATCCAGACCCTTTCAAGAAAAGCCTGGATAGGAAAGCCTTTGTCAGGGCTTTGCCCCGAATCCCACCAGGACTCTGTCCTAGTGGCTCAACCGACATGATTTGAAGTGTTCACTTTTCGTGACTATTCCGCACTCTTTCAAGAAAAGCTTGGAAATGAAAGCCTTTGTCAGGGCTTCGCCCCGAACCCCGCCAGGGCGCTGCCCTGGACCCGCCAGAGAGCCAGCCCCCTGGACCCCGATTCATGGCTTACCTGCACATCAAATCAACACGGTTGAGCCACTAGGCCCTGCCAGGGAGCCAGCCCCCTGGACCCCAATTCGTGGCCGGGTGGTGAATCGTTACAAAGGATACGCCAGAGAGGTGTCCAGGATGATGGCCAGGAAGAGTCCCCCCAGATATTTCATGGAGGCGAGAAAATTACTCCAGCCCAACGCGGGGGTGGGAGAGCGGAGCAGCCGTAAACTGGACCAGATGAAGAAGGCGCCTGCCAAGAGACAACCCATCAGATAGATTTGTCCCAGTTCACCGAATACCCAGGGAAGGAGAGAGGAACCCACGAGCAGAAGGGTATTGAGGAGGATCACCCGTGCGGCGCGTTCCTCGCCGACCAGGACCGGCAACATGGGGACGCCGACCCGTTGATAATCCTCCTTGAGGTGGATGGCGAGGCTCCAAAAATGGGAAGGGGTCCAGAAGAAAAGAATCAGGGCCAGAAAGAGCGGCAGGGCGCACAGCTCAGGACGGACAGAGGCGGCACCGGCGAGGATGGCAAAACTTCCCGCCAATCCCCCGAAGACAATGTTCAACCAGGAGCGGCGCTTGAGCCAGACGGTATAGACCACGGCATAAAAAAATGCTCCCAGAAACAGATGAAGAGAGACGATGGGATTGAAAATCCAGGACGCCATGAGGGTGCTGCTGACCAGCAAACCCGCCGCCAGCCACAAAGCCCGCTTGGGGTCGCCCAGAACACCGGTGACGAGGGGGCGGTGAGATGTGCGGCTCATGTGCCGGTCGATATCCCGGTCGTAATAGTGATTAAAGACCGCCGAGCTGGAGGAACCGAGAATCATCACCAGCACCAGCAGTCCCAAATGGTCCCATTGCACGGCAGGGGTCACGGCGATATAGGCCACAACAGCCGTCAAGGCTATCATGCCGCCGATGCGTAATTTCATAAGCTCAACATAATTCCGAATCATGGTGATTTTATCTGTCCCGTGCCGGCGAGGGGAAATGGGTCCGGTCACCACCGGATGACAAGAGAGAGGTCAGGGACCGTAATGGGAGACCTTCCAATACAGAGACACATAAACGGTCAAGGCGAGGAGAAACAGAAAACCACCCAGAATCCACTTGCCCCGGGGGGGGAGGGGGGGAGGCGCGGATGGGGGATTGTTTGGCTCGGACTGTTGGCTGTTCATGGAGATATTCCAGATGGGGGCCGGTACGTCCTCCCCCTCCAGAAGAGGAGGGGGAGAGTGTCTGGGTCAGGCTATTTCTTGGTGTAGGTGTAGGGGTGCCAATCAGGGCCGACGACCACATCCTTGGGGAAGTTGCCGGGGCCGGGAGGGCTGGGGCAGTGGGTCCACTCCAGGGAACCGGATCTCCAAGGATTTTCCGGAGCCTTCTCGCCACCAATGGCGCTCATGATCCAGTTGAGGATCGTGATGGCCATACCGATGAAGACGATAAACGCACCCAAGGTGGCTACCTTGTGGAAGGGCTCGAACTGGGGAAACATTTGATAGTCATAGTAGCGGCGCGGCATGCCCTGAACGCCGATCCAGAAGAGGGGATAAAAGGTGACATGAACGCCGATAATGTTGAACCAGAAGCCAATCTTACCCCATTTGGCATTGGCGAAGCGTCCGGTCATTTTCGGGAACCAGTGGTACACGGCAGCGAAAACGGTGAAGGCAGCAAAGATGCCCATGATAAAGTGGAAATGGGCATGGACGAAGGATGTTTCCGAAAGGTGTACGTCCAGAACCGTCATGGCCAGCGGAATACCGGTCAAGCCGCCGACGAGGAAGAGGAAGAGGCAACCGACGGCATAGTACATGGCCACGGTGAAGTGAATGGCGCCCCGATAGAGCGTGCCAAACATGGAGATGGTCAACAGGCCGACCGGGACAGAGATCAAGAGGGTGGAGACCATCTGGCCAATACGAATCCAGTCCGGCATGCCGGAGATGTAGAGGTGGTGAACCCACACTTCACCGGAGATCAGGACGATGCCCCACATGCCACCGTACACGGCGACCTTGTAGTTGAACACCATGTTCCGGGCACAGGTGGAGAGAACCTCGAAAAGGATGCCCAGGGCAGGCAACAGGATGACATACACGGCCGGATGCGAGTAGAACCAGAAAAGGTTTTGATAGAGCAGGACGTCGCCACCGGCTGACGGATCGAAAAAGTGTGTGCCGAGATATTTATCAAACAGCAGCATGGTGACGGCAGAGGCCAGCACAGGAACGAAAATGAGCTGGATGACGAAGGCGGTCACGGTGGACCAGACAAACATGTTCAGCTTGTTCCAGGTCACGCCCGGGGCGCGCATGTAGATCACGGTAACCAGAAAGTTGACGGCGCCCAGGATGGAGGCGAAACCCAGAAGGTGAACCGTGAAGACGTAAAGGGCGGTGTTGCCGGCGGTCATGATGGAGTAGGGCGGGTAGCCGGTCCACATGACATCAGGCGCGTCAGACACAATGAAGGTCAGGAGGGCGAGGACAATGCCGCCGAAGAAGAGCCAGACGCTCAAGGCATTGATCCGGGGAAAGGCCACGTCCTTGGCCCCGATCATCAGGGGGAGAAAATAGTTGGCCGCAAAGCCGGTCAGGCCGGGGATGAGAAAGCCCAGGATCATGGCGGCGCCGTGGAAGTAGAGCCACACGTTGTATTGATCGCCACCGGTATTGGTGTTGAGAAGGGTTGGCCCAAGGCTGGACTGTTCGAGGCGAATCAGGACGGCCATAAGACCGGCAATGGCAAAGGCGGCCATGGAGCCGATGAGGTACAAAACGCCGATACGTTTGTGATCCGTGGTAAATACCCACTCTTTCAAACTGAATCCCGAGGATGATGCACTCATTTTTTGATATCTCCCAGTTGCGATGACGCCGGAATCAGACCTTGTTGCCCTTCTTTTTCAGCCATTGCTCAAATTCGGCTGGGGGAACGGCCCGGACCGGGGCATACATGTTCGCATGATTGGTGCCACAGTATTCCACACAGGTCACAAAACCGGTTCTGTCCTCCTCTTTGGGGTAGAACCATATGTAGGTGATGCGACCGGGCATCACGTCTTCCTTGACCCGATATTTGACGAGCCCGAAGGAGTGCAGCACGTCCCGGGATGTCATCCGCAGAACCACGGGCTGCCCGACGGGAACAACCAGTCCGTCGCCCTCTTTGGCGTCGACATAGTAGGTGGATTTGGTGCCATCCGCATACTCGAACTCCCAGTTCCACATGCTGGCGGTCACCTTGACCTCAAGGGCATTGGCCGGCACCTTGCGGTAAATATTCCAAACAGTCCAACCCTTGGCGGCCAGGAAGAAGTCGTCCGCCATGAAGATGAAGGCGGGAACCATGGCCCAGGCCCACATCTGGGCACGGGAGAGAGTCGGGCCGCTCCCCACGTCATCCGGTGATTTTGCACGATATTTGTAAACCCAATAGGCACCCAGGATGGCGAACACCATGCCCATAATACCGATGTCGATCAAAAGCTCATGCCATAAATTGTCCCACTCGACGACCGGGTCGATGATCTTGCCCGGCTCTCCCGCAGCGGTTGCGCTGAGCGGCAAAGCAAGCAAGGCTGTTCCCAGCCCAATGGGTAAATTGAACATCTTTTTCATATGCCCGATCCTTCTTTCTTATGTTTGTGACGAATCTTGTAATAGAACACTGACACCACAAGCATGCTGATTCCGAACAAAAAAGCGCCAACCCCGACAAAAACGGGTATATTGTAGGTGTACCGGCCTTCCTTGTAATTGTAACTGTAGCAAAGAGAGATGGCATAATTGAGAAACTCGTGAGGCTTGATCTCTCCTTGCCGCGCTTCCATCAGGGCGATCTGCATATCCAGGGTGGAGTTGACCTGTAGGTACAGGTAGCGCGATATCCGGCCTTCGTTGGTCAGAATGATAGCCACATTGGGGTGATAGAAAATCTTGTCCTGCGTTGCCCAGAAAAATTTAAAACCGGTCTTGCCCGTGACATCCTTGATGCGGGCGGGGTCGGCAAGCCTGGCAAACGTCCATCCAGGCTTGAGCTCAGGTGGGATGTGGAGCTTGTCTATGAACCTGGTCATCGTCTCCTGCGTATCGGCCTTGTCGAAGGAGATGGTCAGAACCCGATAATCCTCCCCGGCTCGCATGGTCTTGACGACCCGCTCCAACAAGGCGATGACCTCCCCATTGACAGCCGAACAACTCCCGTCACACTGGTAGTAGGAGAAGACCAGAACGAGCGGCTTTCCGATCATGTCGCCAAACTTGAAACTCTTTCCTGCCTGATCGATCAACACCACATCCTGTTCCGGTTTGATACCCAGAAACTGCTTCTCGTCAATCCGAAAGAGCTCATGGTCCAGCTCCGATTCCTTCTGACGAAAATACTCGGCATGGGATGTCCCCGGGATGCCCAGGAACGTCCATGCCATGAGCCAGAAAAGGAGATGTCGGGAAAGCTGCGGCATTTCCCGTGCTCTTACCAGTAGTACACTTGGCTGGCGACGAAAAACCAGACAACGTCGACAAAGTGCCAGTACATGCCGGCGCAGAAGACAAAATACTTGTTGGTCTTGCCAAACAGAGCCGGAATCAACACAGCCAGGAACACACCGAGGCCAACGATCACATGGGAGGCATGGAAACCGGTGATGGAGTAGAAAGCCGTGCTGTAGGCGTTGGTCGAAGGGGCGAATCCCAGGTGCAGCAGATGATTGTATTCGTAGACGGTGCAACCAAGGAAGGCAAGACCGAGCAGAACCGTCAAAAAGAGCCAACTGCGAAATCCGCCAAGGTCACCATGGTCCATTTTGACTTCGGCGACGTGGTAGGTCACGCTGGAGGTGACCAGAATGATGGTCATCAATACCGGCAGAGAGAGGTTCATGTGTTCCGGGGTGCCGGCTGGGGGCCAGGTCGCGGCGGAAAGACGCATGGTCCAGTAGCTGACAAAAAGACCCAGGAAGATGAAGACTTCCGATATGATAAACACCGGCAGGGCAGAGGGAGAGACACCCTCGATCAAAGGTTTGTGCGAAAGCCCCTCAGAGACCCATTTGGCCACGCCAACCAGCAGGAGCGGGGTGCCAATCCCGGCCAGAATGGAGGCCAGCGACGGATTGTTGTAGACAAACCACGCGACAAACGTTGACGGAACGGCCAAAACAATCCCGATGGTCAGCACCATCGGTGCCCAACTGTACTCCCAGTGATGCGTGTGCTCCGCAGCATGATTCGACATGTGACCTCCTTGAATGGCCAGTGCGCCCTATTTTGTGATCCTGGTGAAATCAAAATTTTTTTATGTCTATCATTGCCCCCCCCCGAAGTCAATTACATTTTCCGCCTGCGCCGAGGTTTGTCGATGATTCTCCCTGCGGCATGAAAAGCTCGTGACAAAAAATCGGGATGCGATATATGTTATTATGTAAAATCAATAATTTAACATAATGTCATTCTGCCGAACGCCACAGGCGCCGGACCCAATGGCAGGCCATTTATCCCAGGACGGGGGAAACTGTGTTGGGGATCGTGGCGTGTTATCGTGATATAGATATATTTTATCGTGATGCCTGCAACCCATGGTGTTTCACACGAGAGAACACCCGCCATCCTCTAAGGCGACAGATAAGGCGACAGAAGAGCGGCTCTAGACGCAACCAAGCCAAGCAGGCGGCGCAGGCATGCACCGGGTCTGGGAGAGGAGAAAATGGCTGGCGGACTAGGATTCGAACCTAGATTGGAGGAGTCAGAATCCTCTGTCCTGCCGTTAGACGATCCGCCAAAACCAGGGCGACATTCTCTTCAGGTCTCGTGCGGGTGTCAAGCCTTCTCCATGGGGTAAACCAGAAATCTTGCCACCGGGATAACCACTGACAAGAAGCAACCATTCACCACCAGGCAATGAACCGAGGTCCAGGGGGCTGGCTCCCTGGCAGCTCCAGGTCGGAGTTCTGGTGGGGTTCGGGGCAAAGCCCTGACAAAGGCTTTCATATCCAAGCCTTTTTTGAAAGGGTTCTGAATAGTCAGTGCAAGAAATGCTTTGGCATGCCGGATGCCTATTTTCCGAAAACGATGCGGGCCACCTCCGGGTATTTTTTGACAAAATGGACGGTGAACCCCTCGCGGATGTGGTCGGGAACCTCGCTGTAATCCTTGCGGCAGGCCTCAGGGAGGATCAACTCCCGGATGCCGACGCGGCGGGCGGCGATCACTTTTTCCCGGATACCGCCCACGGCCAGCACTTGCCCGGTCAGGGTGATCTCACCGGTCATGGCGAGGCGACGCGGCACGGCCTCCTGTCGCATGAGCGAGAGCAGGACGGTGGTCATGGTGATGCCGGCGGAGGGTCCATCCTTGGGGGTCGCTCCCTCGGGGACATGCAGGTGGATGGTTCCCTCGATGTTGCTGAGATCGCCCTCCAGATTGTCGGCATGGGAGAGCAGGTAGCTGTAGGCAATCTGGGCGGACTCCTTCATGACGTCGCCCAGGGAGCCGGTCAAGGTGATGTGGGCCTTGTTGGCGTCGGAGCGGACACGCACCGCTTCCACGTCCAGGGTGGCCCCACCCATGGCCGTCCAGGCCAGGCCGGTCACGATGCCGATGCCGCTCAACGGCTTCTCGTCCCGAAAATCGGGTTTGCCAAGAAAGGACTCCACCTCCATGCGGCCAACGCGGATGGGCTTTTCGGTTCCATCCAGAATGCGCACGGCGGTTTTGCGGGCGATGGCGCCGATTTTTTGTTCCAGGCGCCGCACGCCGGCTTCGCGGGCATAACCATCGATGATGGTCCGCAGGGCGTCCGTGGCAATGCGCAAATCACCCCGGGCAAGACCATTCTTGACAAGCTGTTTAGGAATCAGATGATGACGGGCGATGCGCAGCTTCTCTTCGGCAATATAGCCGGAGAGGCGGATCACCTCCATGCGGTCCAGGAGGGGGCGCGGTATGGTGTCCTGCTGGTTGGCGGTGCAGATGAACAGCACCTTGGAGAGGTCGAAACGCACGTCGAGATAGTGATCCAGAAACTCGGTGTTTTGCTCGGGATCAAGAACCTCCAGCAGTGCGGAAGCGGGGTCGCCTTGATAACTGGCGCCGATTTTATCCACCTCGTCGAGCATGATGATGGGGTTGGCCACCTTGGTGTGGCGGATGGCCTGGATAAATTTGCCCGGCATGGCCCCCACGTAGGTGCGGCGATGGCCCTTGATTTCAGCTTCATCCCGCATGCCGCCTACAGAAAAGCGGTAGAACTCCCGACCCACCGACCGGGCCACCGACCGGCCTACCGAGGTCTTGCCTACACCTGGAGGGCCAACCAATAAAATGATGGAACCGCCAATCTCACCCTTCAACTTGCCGACAGCGAGAAACTCCAGGATGCGTTCTTTCACGTCATCCAGGCCATCGTGGTCGTCGTCCAGGATGCGGCGCGCCCGTTTCAGATCCACCTTGTCCTTCGAGTGAACCCCCCAGGGGAGAAGAGTCAGCCAGTCAAGATAGTTGCGGGTGACGCCATATTCCGATGAACTGGTCTCCAGGATGGCAAGTTTGTCCATCTCCTCGCGAATGCGATTTTGCCCCTCTTCCGAAAGAGTCAGGCTTTCGATGCGTTTGCGGAACCTCTCCAAGTCAGCGGTGCGGTCATCCTTGGTGATACCCAGCTCTTTTTGGATCTCCTTGAGTTGCTCACGTAAAAAAAAGTGGCGTTGGTTGTCGGAGATACCCTCTTCGACCTGTTTGGAAATTTTGTCCTGGAGTTTGACGATCTCCAGCTCTTTTTTGAGCAGGGCCAGAACCTTCTCCATGCGGGTCACGATGGGCAGGGTCTCCAGGACTTCCTGGAGCTCTTCCCGGCTGGAGCTGGTCATGGAGGCGACAAAATCCGCCAACCGATTGGGTTCGCTGAAGTTGTGACGCGACAGGAACATCTTGACCTGCTCCTGATAGAGCGAGTCATATTTGAGGATCTCTTTCAGGGTGTTGATGACCGCCATGGTGTAAGGCTTCAAGGTGTCTGGATCCATCAACTCCGTGGCCGAGTCGTGGTGGATCACCCGGGCGCGCAGGGGACCGTCTTCCCCGGTCACGATCTCCCTGATTTCAAATCGCGAAATTCCCTCCGCCAAAAGTTTGACCTGCTTTTCCGACTCGTTGATGGCGGCTTCAAGGATGCGAACCACGGTGCCGAAGCTGAAAAGCTTTTCCGGGTTGTATACCTCCTGCCCCTCCTCGGCGCGGCTCAGGATGATGCCGAAAATTTTTCCGGGGGAGTTGAGCGCCCAGCGTATGGTCTCATAATAAGGGGAACCTTCGACCTGAATGGGTGTCAACATGCCCGGAAAAAATGGCCGACCACCCAGGGGGTAGAGTACCAGCTCTTCCGGGAGCACCTCATCGAACCGCATGGGCGAGTTGGAGCCGTCGGATGGGGGGGAGGAGGCTTCGGTTGGTTCAGCACTCGCATCCGTGTCGTTTTCTTCCGACTCTGCTGGTGGGGGAGATGCTTTTTTGGGTGGTTTGCTGGCCATGCAAGGGTTCCTCGACGCTGATCTGAAAATAGAAGAAAACTGGCGCCTGCCCGGTGCTCAACAACGCATCGGGGTCCAGGGGGCTGGCTCCCTGGCAGGGTCTTGGACGGTGTCCTGGTTCGGGGCGCAGCCCTGACAGTAACTATTCACCACCCGACCACGCATCGGGGTCCAGGGGGCTGGCTCCCTGGCAGGTCCAGGACAGAGTCCTGGTGGGGTTCGGGGCGAAGCCCTGACAAAGGTTTTCATATCCAGGCTTTTTTCGAAAGGGTACTGAGCCACATCGGAGAACCCGGGGCGGAAATCCAGGAAGGGTGAAAATGCCTCTGCAAAAAAGGGACGACAGGGGGGGGAGAAAATTTTCTCCCTCCCCCCTCATGGGGTTAATGCGCGTGGCCACAGCCACCGCCACCCTCGGGCTTCGGGCTGAACGAATTGCCACAGCCGCAACTGCTGGCGGCATTCGGGTTTTTGATCACGAAATGCGATCCGTTCAAATCGTCAACGAAATCGACTTCGGCGCCGCGCAGATAGTTGAGGGACATGGGATCGACCAAAACGCCGACGCCATTTGACTCCACCAACAGGTCATGGGCATCCTGGTTTTCATCGAAGGTGAAACCGTATTGGAAGCCGGAGCAACCGCCACCGGAGACGAATATGCGCAACTTGAGGTTGGGGTTGTTCTCCTCCTGGAGGAGGGAGGTGAGCTTCTGCGAAGCGTTTTGCGTCAATGTCAGGGACATGGTGGGGGGAGCTCCTGTGCTGGTCGTTGGATGTTCGCATCCGGGAGGTCAGGTCACATTGTCGATAGATACGCAGTCGGCCTATTGTAGCGAAATCGTCAGCCGGAGCAATCATGAAAGCGCAGGATATGGCCATGATGAGATATTGTCCCTTGTGCGCCCAGGCCCTGATCGAGAGGGAGATGGAGGGTCGGGTTCGGCAGGCCTGTCCCGGGTTGGGGTGTGATTTTGTCCACTGGGACAACCCGGTGCCGGTTGTGGCCGGGATTGTCGAGGTGGCGCGTGGGGTTGTTTTGGCCCACAACAAGGCTTGGCTGCCAGGCAAATATTCGGTGATCACCGGTTTTCTCGAACGTGGGGAGAGTCCCGAGGAGGGGGTGCGGCGGGAGTGTCGCGAAGAGCTGGGGTTGCAACCCCTGTTCGTTGCTCTGGTCGGCCTTTACCCCTACGTCAGGGCCAATCAGGTCATCATTGCCTACCACCTGAGCGCCGAGGGGGAGATCGTGCTGGGGGAGGAGCTGGACGATTATAAAATCATTCCCAAGAGGAAGCTCAAGGGGTGGGATTTCGGGACAGGTCTGGCAGTGACGGATTGGTTGAAAAGGGGGTGACCGGAGAGTGGCACATTGCTATGCGATGGTCAAAGAGGTGAAGCAACGGACAGGGGGGCGGACGGATATCTTGCTGACCTCCGATGAACATGCGTCCTACAAACCGGCTATTGAATCAGCCTATGCGGCTGAAGAGCAGCGACCGCAACAGCGCAGTTCCAAGAAGGCTAAACGAACCATGCCCAAGAACCTGTGCTATGCGACAGTCCGCAAGGAAAGATCGAACGCCTGCCATGTCCGCAGGCCTTGCTGATCATATTTGGTCAACCCGGGAGTGGGTGACGTTTCCAGCAAGGCCGATTAGGTCACCGTGAGACACCACCCAAATGCTGACCCATATCCAGGTCGATTTGTTGATTCAGGCCATGGCCACCTTCGGCGCCGAACACAACGGCATCTCCTGGGAGCAATCCCAGGCTCAGTATGGGGACGAGACCCGCGCCATTCTGGCGACCCATTGGGAAAGGGCGGCGTGAGCTGGAAGGGCACTGAATCGCCACGAATATTTCTGCCGTCAGGGTCTCCGGGCCGGTGCCAGGTTTGGCGCGGTGCTGATCGTGAAGCATTGTGTCGCAAGGGATTTGGGCTTAGGTTATGCCGCAAATCGGCGTTGGAGGCGCCCTTCGTTGGGAGATTTTGCCGCCTGCCACCCGTAGGGTGTGGCCAAAGGGGATCCGCCAAAGGGGAGACGATTGTGAGCAAGGTTGCTTTGATCACCGGAATCACCGGCCAGGATGGCGCCTATCTGGCGAAACTGCTCCTGGAGAAGGGTTACGCCGTTCACGGGGCGTGCCGGCGCAGTTCGTCACTGAACCTGTGGCGGTTGGAGGCGTTGGGCATCCAGGACCAGGTCAACTATGTCCCCCTGGAACTGACGGAGTTCACCAATATTCTGCGTGTGATCGAAAAGGTCAAACCGGACGAAATCTATAACCTTGCTGCCCAGAGCTTTGTCCACGTTGCCTTCGAGCTGCCTCACTATACCTCCATGGTCAGCGGCATGGCCGTGTTGAATTTTCTGGAGATTATTCGCGAGGTCAATCCGTGGATTCGTTTTTATCAGGCTTCGACCTCGGAAATGTTCGGCCAGGTGGTGGAGATCCCCCAAACGGAAAACACCCCCTTCTATCCGCGCAGCCCCTATGCCGTGGCCAAACTGTTTGCCCACTGGATGGTGGTCAATTATCGGGAAGCTTACAACCTGCACGCTTCGTCTGGCATCCTCTTCAACCATGAGTCCCCTTTGCGGGGCATGGAGTTTGTCACCCGCAAAATTACCGCCGGATTGGCCAGGATACGCCATGGTCAACAGGATTTGCTGGAGCTGGGCAACCTGGATGCCCTGCGCGACTGGGGCTTTGCCGGCGATTATGTAGAGGGAATGTGGCGCATGCTGCAACAGGAAAAACCCCAGGATTATATCCTGGCCATGGGCAGCAACAACTCCGTGCGCGAGTTTGTGGAGATCGCCGGGCAGGCAGTGGGGTTTGATCTGATCTGGGAGGGTTCCGGCGCCGAGACCCTGGGAAGGGACCGGAAGAGTGGCCGGGTTTTGGTGCGTGTCAATCCCGAATTTTACCGCCCTGCCGAGGTTGAACAACTTTGTGGCAACCCTGCGCGCGCCAAAGCCGATATGGGATGGCAGCCCAAGGTGGACCTGAAGGGACTGGTGGAGATGATGGTCCACGCCGATATGGATCGCGCCGCCCGGGGTCGGATCCAGTTTTGATGTTCGCACCACCACAAAGCCTGACATGAAAACAACAGTTCAGCCCCCTCTCAAGAGAGGCTTTGACATGAAAGCCCTTGTTAGAGCTTCGCCCCGAACTCCACCAGGACGCTGTCCAGGATCTGCCAGAGAGCCAGCCCCCTGGACCCCGATGCGTCGTCAGGCGCTGAACAGTTACACATGAAACGGGTATTGGATCAAGCCCGCCTGGAGCTGTTGCGGCGTTTCTGGTCTCTGGTTTGGCCTTACCGCTGGTACCTGCTGCCTGCATTTGTGGGTATGCTTCTGCTGGCTGCCACCGATGGGGCCATTGCCTACTTTGTTCAACCCATTCTGGATCATGTGTTCATCAATCAGGACGCGACCACCCTCTACTCCATGCCGTTCTTGCTCCTGGGCATTTTCGCGTTGCGCGGTGCCGCCTATTTTGTCCAACGCTACTGCATGGAACTGGTCGGCAACCGGGTGGTGCGCCAGCTTCAGGTCGAGTTGTATCGCCACCTGCTCTCCATGGACATGAGCTACCTGCACTCCCAAAGCGCCGGCAGCCTGATCTCGCGGGTCATCAACGACACCAATCTGCTCAAGGGGGCCGCATCGACGACCATCTCCAACCTGCTTGGCGAGGGGTTGTCGGTCCTGTTTCTGGTCGGGGTGTTGTTTTACCGTGACGCCAAATTGGCCTTGATGGCCATGATCGGCATGCCCCTGGCTGGTTATCTGATCATCCATTTTGGCCGTCGCATGCGCCGCTACAGCCGAACCCGCCTGGAATTGATGGAAGGGGTGGTTGCCCATCTGGAGGAGAGCATCTCCGGCTTGCGGATCGTCAAGGCGTTTTGCATGGAGTCTTTTGAGCGGGCCGCCTTCCGCAAGGAGACCAAGGCCGTTCTGAAGAATCAAATGCGTGCCGCCGTGGTCAACTCCCTTTCCAACCCATCCATGGATCTGGTGGCCGGATTTGCCATTGCCGGGGTTGTTTTCTATGGCGGTCAATCGGTGATCGATCACACCACAACGACCGGCAACTTTTTTTCCTTCATCACCGCCCTGCTGATGGCCTACACCCCCATCAAGCGGCTTTCGGGCTTGAACAACTCCCTCCAGGAGAGTTTCGCCGCCATCGACCGTATTTTTCACTTTCTGGACATCAAACCCCAAATCGTCAACCCGCCGCAGGCGATCGCGTTGCCGCCCATTCGTCACGCCCTTCGCTTTGACGGGGTGACTTTTGCCTACGGTCCGGGACAGGAGCCGGTTCTCAAGGAGATCGACCTGGAGATCAAGGCCGGAGAGAAGGTGGCCCTGGTGGGCGCCAGCGGCAGCGGCAAGAGCACCCTGGTCAACCTCGTGCCACGCTTCTTCGACTGCACTTCGGGCCGCATCACCATCGATGGCCGGGATATTCGGGAGGCGACCCTGACTTCGTTGCGCGCCCAGATTTCCATGGTGACCCAGGAGATCATTCTGTTCAACGATACCATTCACCGCAATATTGCCTACGGGGATCGCAATCGCACTCCCGAGGAGGTCCAGGCTGCTGCCATGGCGGCCAATGCCCAGGAGTTTATCCTGGGTTTCCCCGCCGGTTATGCGACGCGCATGGGTGATCGGGGCATCATGTTGTCCGGCGGGCAGCGTCAACGGGTCTCCATTGCCCGTTCCCTGCTCAAAAATGCCCCGATCCTGATCCTGGACGAGGCCACCAGCGCCCTGGACACGGAAAGCGAGCGCGCCGTCCAGGGAGCCCTGGATGTTCTCATGCAGGGCCGCACCACCCTGGTGATTGCACACCGGCTCTCCACCATCCGCAATTGTGACCGGATCGTGGTGTTGGAGGCCGGACGGATCATCGAAATGGGCACCCACGAGGAGCTGTTGGCCAAAAACGGTGAGTATGCCCGTTTTCACCGGTTACAGTTCGACTATGACACCCCTTGAGAAACGAGACAAAATCCGATGGATTCCGTAGACCATCTGCGCAATATTGCCATCATCGCCCATGTCGATCACGGCAAGACCACCCTGGTGGATAAATTATTACAACAATCCGGCACCCTGGAATCGCGTGGGCCGATACGCGAGAGGGTCATGGACTCCAATGACCTGGAGCGGGAGCGCGGCATCACCATCCTGGCCAAGAACACGGCCATCCGTTGGGGCGAATTCCGGATCAATATTGTCGATACCCCGGGGCATGCCGATTTTGGCGGCGAGGTGGAGCGTGTGCTCTCCATGGTGGACTCCGTCCTGCTGCTGGTGGATGCCGTCGACGGCCCCATGCCACAGACCCGCTTTGTCACGCGCAAGGCCTTTGACATGGGCATCACCCCCATCGTCGTCATCAACAAGGTGGATCGCCCCGGTGCTCGGCCCGACTGGGTCGTGGACCGTACCTTCGATCTTTTCGACCGCCTGGGCGCCACCGAACACCAGCTGGATTTTCCCATCGTCTATGCCTCGGCCCTGGAAGGTTGGGCCATTCTGCACCTGGATGAGCCTCATACCGATCTGGGCCCCCTGTTTAAAACCATCATCGACCGCGTCTCTCCTCCCAAAGTGGATCCGGAAGGATCTTTCCAGATGCAGGTGTCGGCCATGGATTACGACAACTATGTCGGCGTGGTTGGTGTCGGTCGCATTCAGAGGGGTCGCATTCTGACCAACAATCCGATTGTGGTGGCCGCTCCAGATGGAACCCGGCGTCCAGGCAGAATATTGCAAATCTTCTCCTACATGGGGCTGGGTCGAACCGAAGTTCCGGAGGCCTCGGCTGGCGACATCATCGGCTTTTCCGGTGTGGGTGGCCTGGGCATTTCCGACACTCTTTGCCATCCGGATTGTGTGGAGCCTCTTCCACCCCTGGTGGTTGACGAACCGACCATCAGCATGACCTTTCAGGTCAATGACTCACCCCTGGCCGGTCGCGAGGGTAAATATGTCACGAGCCGCCAACTGCGTGACCGCCTTTTTCGGGAGCTCGAACACAATGTGGCCCTCAGGGTGGAGGAGACCGAAGATGCGGATAAGTTCAAGGTCTTCGGGCGGGGTGAGCTGCACCTGGGCATTTTGATCGAAAACATGCGCCGGGAGGGGTACGAACTGGGCGTCTCTCGTCCCGAGGTGATCGTGCGCACCCAGGATGGCAAGCCGACCGAGCCCTATGAACAACTCACCGTGGATGTGGAAGATCAGCATCAGGGCGCCATCATGGAGGCGCTGGGCAACCGCCGTGGCGATCTCGCCGACATGGTCCCGGATGGTCGGGGTCGGGTACGGCTCGACTACATGATCCCGGCCCGGGGATTGATCGGTTTTCTGACCGAATTTCGCACCCTGACCTCAGGCAGCGGGTTGATGTACCACGTTTTTGATCACTACGGCCCCATGATTCAGGCCACCATCGGTCAGCGTAACAATGGCGTCCTGGTGGCCAAGGAAGATGGCAAGGCGGTCGCCTACGCCTTGTTCAACCTACAGGAACGGGGTCGTCACTTCATCGCTCCAGGCGAGATTGTCTATGAGGGGATGATCATCGGTGTCCACATTCGCCGGGGGGATTTGGTGGTCAACCCTATGAAGGGCAAACAGCTCACCAACATGCGGGCCTCGGGCAGCGATGAAAATGTCATCCTCACTCCGCCCTTGCGTCTCAGCCTGGAAGAGGCGCTCGAATTCATCGACGATGACGAACTCGTCGAGGTCACCCCGCGCAGCATCCGCCTGCGCAAAAAGCAACTGAAAGAGAATGACCGCAAGAAGTCCAGCCGCTCACGCGCCCCAGCCGCCTGATGCAACACCGAGTCAAATGCTTTTCAGTTTGCGATAGGCCACAATGACCATGCGCAGCAAGAGGAAACCATCTCTGAAACGTGATATTTGTGTTTTCCCATAGCTTCTTGCTGCGTAATGAACGGGTATCTCCAGCATTTTGAGGTTGAGTTTATTGGAACCGAAAATCATGTCGAAATCTCCAAAAGGGTCCAGGTTGCCAAAAAAGTCACGCATGGACACAATCTGAAGAAAGTGTTTTCTGGTCAATACCTTCACACCGCACAGCGTGTCGGTATACCGCTGATTCAGTAGCCAGGAAAATATGTACGAGAATGTGCGGTTGGCCAGAAAATTCAAGAAGCGCATGGCCTGGTCGCTCATGGGGTAGATCATGCGGGTGCCGTTGATATATTCACCCATGCCGCTGGCCAGGGCCTGGTGGAACTTTGGCAACTCCTCAGGCGGAACGGTCAGGTCGGCGTCGAGGATCATGACGACCTCGCCGCGTGATTCCTGAAGCCCCTTGCGGACAGCGTCCCCCTTGCCCCGACCGGGCTGTTTGAAAACCTTGATATCCCATAGTGGGTTGGCCTCCTTGACACGCACGCACTCTTCGAAGGTGCCATCCTGGGAATTGCCCTCGATGAAGATCAACTCCAGATCCTGGCAAAACCTGGGCATCCTTGTGATGGCTGCGGCAATGTTGCCCTTTTCGTTACGGCAGGGTATCAGGATGGTTGTGGTCAGCTCCCGAGGGGTGGCGCTTTTCAAGGATCGAGCCACGACGTAGCTGCGGAGGCACAACCCCTGGATCAGGGGCAGGGTGCCGATGTAACGGTTGATGAGAGGGCCAAGACCGAATGATTTTATGGGAAAAAGAAGGCGCCACTCGTTTTTGACCGTTTCAAATGAAGCCAATGCCAACAGATTTTGGATGTCTTGTGTCGACATCCAGTTGTGTTCCACGTCGGGAATACGCATGCCCAACCACCCGGCCAATTTGAGTATGGGCGCCCATATCCAGGAGTAGTAGGTGACGACCAGGCGGGTGTCACGGGTACAAAAGGGGTGGAGCTGATCCAGTGTGGCCTGGCAATCTTCCAGCTCTCCCAGGGTGTCGCCGAGAATGATAAAATCGAAGGATCCCTGCACCCTCGCCAGAGACTCCTTCTGTTCGATATCTCCCACGATAAATTCCAGGTGCGGGTATTTGGCACGCGCCAGTTCTACCATCCTGGGACTTAATTCCACACCGACGCCGCAGGATGGTTTGAGCCGGACAAGACGATCGCCAAGGTTGCTTCCCAACTCCAGTACGCGCACCCCTTCGGGAATCAAATGACGCAAATATTTCCAATCCTGTTCATGGAAAAATAAATTGCGACGGGTATACCAGTCCCGGCTGCCTGCCAGGTTGTTTTTGATTTCAAGAAGGCGTTCTTTGCGTTTCCGTGTGCAGATGGCTTTCTTTTTGAATAACACGTCGGACTCTTTCTTTTATTGTTCTTTTGTCGCAAACGGGTGGTCGCCGTCATTCATCTTCAAAACAATCATGCCTTTTATTTCAGGATGTTCCAGAGAGAATCCACCCTCGACATAATAGACAGGATGGTAAATTTTTTTCAACATGTCGAGCATGTTCTGTCCATAGCCGTCACGTCCCCCCATGTGGGGGTGGCCATATTCCGGTGTTGGACGGAACCAGAACAGGATATGGCGAGGTTGATTTTCGATGATCTTTTGCGCCAAGACATCTTCACCGAACACAAGCATGTCATCGGGGAAGAGGCTCTGGATTTGGGTGGGGTTGACGACTTTGTAAAGAAAGTTGAACATCAAACCTTCGGGAATGACGAACAAGGTGTCGTCGGGGCGCAATTGTTGTTTGGCCCAGATGGCAAAACGTTTATGTACCATGGAAGACAAGCTGAGAGCGGGAGGCAGGGCCAGAAAGCGGTTTCTGTTCTCCCCGACAGGGAAAGTCATGTGGCGGTAAGCAGACTGGGACTGAAGCCACACCCCCGTGATGATGAACAGGGCATAGATCGTATAGATGATTTGTATGTGTCTGGCTTCAAGGGGCTTTCCCTGGGATATCAGCCAGCGCGGGATCAAGCCGGTCAGAAAACCAAAAAGAGAGAGAAAAGCAGGAGTGACCAATACGAATCCATAACCGAACAGCGTGGAATCAAAAAATTTTCGTGACAACAATACCAAGGACAACATAAGCCAAACACCTAAAAACGACAAGGCCTGATAGCCGGCATCCCGGATGTTTGGTTTCAGAATTCCATGCACGACAACAAACATGATTATAAACGATAAAACAACAATGCCTCTCGGGGCTGTCATGATACTGAAATGTCTCCAACCGAATATCGATATTTCATGGATTGTCAAGGCCAGAATGGCCAAAAATAGGCCAATTTTCCACAGAGGAGGCTTTTTGTTGATTCCAAAAACCCAATAGCTTGTTCCGATAAAACAAGTTTGAATGGCTGCTGAATAAAGATCTCTCAATATGCCTGGTACGGATCGATCCATGCCGGAAATGTGGCTTTGGAAAAAAGAGTCTGCGAGATATCGTGCTCCGATGATCGACCATGACCCTCCCACGGCGCGCAGGGCCAGGTGGGGAGGGAGGACCATTGAAAAGTAACCTAAAAAAGCCAGTGCGGGCAACATGGCGATCAGCACGAGCTTCCATGTGCATTGCCGAAAGGTCAGCCATCGTGAGGGGTGGTGACGCAGAAGCAAAAAGAGAAATGCACAAAAAGCGGCTATGGCCGCGACGAAATATTCCGGTTTGGTCAAAAAGCAGAGGCCAACGAACAGGGACGACACATACAGGCTGCCTGGTTGTCCCTTGCGAAAAAAGTGTGTCAAAGCGGCAAGGATAACCAATATGCTGATGAAACCATGGGTGGCGGCATGGCTGTAAGGGGCAACAAAATCAAAACTGCCTTTCCCGGGATCGATGCGGGGAAACACACCCATGACCATAAAGGTCAGAGAGGCGAGACATGCGGGAAGCCAACCCAGCCAACTGCTGAAAAGATACAGGATCAGGCCTGTGGCCATGGCCGCCAGGATCAAGTTGACACCAAACAGGGTTTGTACCGCCTCTCCCCCCACAGCCATCCACAGGGCATTGAAATAGCTGGAAAACGGGCCGTAAATCTGGGGCAGATCCTTTTGCAGCAGTTTGCCATGGAGAATTTGCCAGGGATAATAGAGTTCCCGTCCAAAGTCCATGGTGGGATCGGCCCAGCGCAACCAGGAGAGGTGGGTCAAAGCGACGAAGACGAGGCCTGCGAGGAGAATACTTGCCGCTTTGGGAAAAAATGCTTCTCTGTTCATATCGGGAGCGTGTATGAAAACGCGCGGTTTCTGAAGCCACCTGGCCGGCCTGCTGTTTTTGGTGGGGGCCTTCCCGTAGCGGGAGAAGCTGTCCGGGAGTTTGGAATCATGACACACTTCCAGGCACAATCAAACAGGTGGTGGTCAGGGCGCCAGGGTCAACGCATTTGAAAATGGGTCAGCGGCACGCCATTTTGAATGCGATTGCCCTGCTCTTGTCACCGTCTTCCCTTTTTTCCAACCCGGGTATCCATTATCATGCGGGGATGGCTACCTTCGACATCAAAATTCCCGGACGACCCCTGCTCTCCTTTGAATTTTTTCCGCCCAAGACTTCGGCTGGCGAGGCGCGCTTCTGGGAGTCCCTGGTGGCGTTGGCGCGGTACCAGCCGGATTTCATCTCCGTGACGTATGGAGCAGGAGGCGGTGACCGGGAAAATACGGGCCGCTTGGTGTGTGAGGTCCAGGATCGTCTCTCTCTGACCGCCATGCCCCATCTGACCTGTATCGGGGAGAGTCGGATCAACCTGGAAGCGCTTCTGAGTCATTATGAACAAAAAGGGATCACGCATGTCATGGCCCTGCGTGGTGATCGCTCTGACCAGATGCCCCCGGACGCCCTGACGCAAGGCGCTTTCGGATCCGCCGACGCTTTTGTGACCTTCATTCGACAACGATATCCACACTTGCGCATCGGCGTAGCTTGTTATCCCGAGTGCCACCCGGAGGCCAAGGATCGGCAGGCGGACCTGGCCTACTATCGCCGCAAGATCCAGGCAGGGGGTGATTTTGCCATCACCCAGTTTTTCTACGACAACGACGCCTACGAGCGGTTTGTGGCCGATAACCGCCAGGCAGGGGTCTGTGTCCCCGTGATTCCGGGCATTATGCCGATCACAGACTTCAAGCAAATCAAACGGTTTGCAACGCTTTGCGGCGCGCAACTTCCCGGGTGGCTGGTTGCCCGGTTGGAAGAGGCCAGGGAGGATCCTGTGGCCATGCAGGAAATTGGCATCGACGTGGCCATTCAGCAGTGTCGTGACCTGCTTGACCGGGGTGCGCCGGGTTTGCACTTTTTCACCTTGAATCGGGCCGAGGTCGTTGGTCGCGTTCTGGAAGCCCTGCATGGGGCGCCGACGTGGGGCGGGAGCTGAAAAAGAGCTGCCGGGCAACTGCCGTTTCACGGCACATGGTATCATAATCCTGTCGCAGCGGAACTGAAACAACGATGACTGAACCCTCTCCAGAGTCCAAACGCATTCCTGTCAATATTGAAGACGAAATGGAGCGCTCGTATCTTGATTACGCGATGAGCGTGATCGTGGGGCGTGCCCTTCCTGATGTGCGCGATGGTTTGAAACCAGTGCATCGGCGCGTGCTCTTTGCCATGAACGAGTTGGGCAACGACTGGAACAAGGCCTACAAAAAATCCGCTCGTGTGGTTGGCGATGTCATCGGCAAATATCATCCACATGGCGATGTGGCGGTTTATGACACCATCGTGCGCATGGCCCAGGATTTTTCCATGCGCCACGTCCTGGTGGATGGACAGGGCAACTTTGGTTCGGTGGATGGAGATTCGGCTGCGGCCATGCGTTACACCGAAGTGCGCATGATGCGCCTCGCCCATGAACTCCTCGCCGACATCGACAAAGAGACCGTTGCCTTTGGCCCCAACTATGATGGATCTCTCACAGAACCTCTTGTCTTGCCAGCCAAGTTTCCCAATCTGCTCGTCAATGGCTCCTCGGGTATCGCCGTGGGCATGGCCACCAACATTCCTCCCCATAACCTGGGCGAGGTGGTGGATGCCGTGTGCGCCTTGATCGACCAGCCGGATTTGAGCAACCGGGATTTGATGGCCATTGTTCCCGGCCCGGATTTCCCGACCGGCAGCACCATCCATGGCCGCTCCGGCATCCTGAGCGCCTACGAATCGGGCCGTGGGTCGATCGTCGTGCGGGCCAAGACCAGCACCGAACCCCTCAAGGATGGACGCCAAGCCATTATCGTCCATGAACTGCCTTACCAGGTGAACAAGGCCCGCCTGGTCGAACGCATTGCCGAACTGGTGCGTGACAAGAAGGTGGTCGGCATTTCTGACCTGCGCGACGAATCGGACCGCGAGGGCATGCGGGTGGTGGTTGAACTGCGCCGGGATGCCCACCCGGATGTGGTGCTCAATCAGCTGTTCAAGCATACCCCCATGCAAAGCTCATTTGGAGTCAATGCTTTAGCTCTTGTAAACGGGCGACCGGTCACGCTGGATCTCAAGGGATTTTTGCGAGAGTTCATCACCCATCGGCGCGAGGTGGTCACCCGGCGCACCTTGTTCGAGCTGACCAAGGCCAAAGGTCGGGCGCATATCCTGGAAGGGTTGACCGTCGCTTTGGCCAACATCGATCGGGTCATCGAGCTGATCCGGGCGGCCCGCAATCCAGCCGAAGCCCAGACAGCCCTTCTGGCCGAGTTGTGGGAGCGGGGGCCCGTCGAGGTCATGCTCCTGGCGGCCATGCCAGCCGGCAACCTGGGTGACGATCAGGCCGGACGGCTGGTCTCCCCGCAGTTTGTCGATGGGGGTTACCGTTTTACCCAGGAACAGGTCCAGGCCATCCTGGAGATGCGCCTGCAACGCCTGACCGGCCTGGAGCAGGATAAAATTCACGACGAATTCAAGGAGCTTCTTGCCGAAGTCGTCCGGTTGGAGTCGATCCTGGCCAATGACGATGTTTTGATGGGGGTGATCAAGGGTGAACTGTTGTGGATCAAGAGCGAGTTCGCCGATCCCCGCCGCACCCGCATCGTCGGGGATGTGGGCGATTTTTCGGTGGCCGACCTGATCCCGGAAGAGGAGACGGTCGTCACGGTCAGTCACGCCGGCTACGTCAAACGCCAACCCGCCGAGGATTACCGCGCCCAGCGCCGTGGCGGAAAAGGCAAAAGCGCCACCGGCATTCGTGACGAGGATTTCATCGAACAGCTCTTTGTCTCCTCCAGTCATGACACGATCTTCTGTTTTACGGATCGAGGCCGGGTTTTTCGTCTCAAGGTTTACGAAATTCCCACGGGAGGACGCGCCTCCCGAGGCAAGGCCCTGATCAACCTGCTGTCGCTGGAGCCCCATGAGAAGGTCCGGCAGATTCTTCCCTCCTCGGTTCCGTCCGCAGAACAAAACCGCTGGGACATGCTTTTTGCCACCCGGCGCGGGCTCGTCAAAAAAACGGCTCTGTCGGCTTTTGCCAACATTCGCACCAACGGCATCAAGGCCATTACCTTGATGGAGGGTGATGACCTGATCGGCGTTGCCCTGCTGCCCATGCTGCCCTGGGAAATTGCCATCGAAGTCCAGGAGGGCGATGCGGAAGAGGATATCGAAGGTGATATCGACGGGGATGATGCGGCAGATGGCGAAGGCGCCGCCGAGACAGATGAAGCAGCCGGAAGCGAGGAGACGCTTCCATCGGTTGAAGGTGGTGAAACGGAAGAGGAGCTCTCCGACGATCCCCAACGCCCCCCCGGACGGATTTTGCTCTTTTCCCGCAGCGGCAAGGCAGTGCGTTTTCGTACCCACGCGATTCGCCGCATGGGCAGAACGGCCCGGGGCGTGCGGGGCATCAAGTTGAAGGGTGATGACCAACTGATTGCCCTGACGGTCTTGACTCCGGGTTGCCAGGTGCTGACCATCACCGAAAAGGGTTATGGCAAACGGTCCCAGGAGAACCTGTTTCCCACCAAGGGGAGGGGTACCCAGGGGGTTATTGGCCTGCTCACCAACGTTCGTAACGGGCCTGTGGTCGGGGCCTTGAGCGTGACTTCCGGTGATCAGGTCATGGTGATCACCGATCAGGGAACCCTGCTGCGCACCCCGGTGGATTCCATCCGCATGACAGGTCGCAGCACCCAGGGCGTTACCATCCTCAATGTTGCGGAGGACGAGCGTATCTCCTCCGTGGCCCGTATCGCCGAGTCGGAAACGGACGAGGGGGGCGTCGCCCCGAACGGAAGTGACCAGAGTGGGAGTGAAGTGGTCGCCATGGATCATGCGGAGAGTGAGACTTCCGGCCTGAACGGCACGGAGAGGCCCTCTCCCGACGGGGAGTGAAACGCCATGCTGGACATCAAACAAATCCGTGACCGGACCGATTGGGTCGAAGGGCGCCTGCGCACACGTGGCGGACGCTACGACCTGACCGCTTTTCGTGCCCTGGAAGAGGAAAAACGCGCCCTGCAAACAGAAACGGAAGGGTTGCAGGCGGAGCGCAATACCCTCTCCCGGGAGATTGGCATCCGCAAACAACAGGGCGCGGACGCGGCGGATCTGCTGGCGCGCATGAAGGATGTCGGTCCCCGTATCAAGGAGCTGGAGTCGCGTTTGCGGGAACAGGAAGAACGTCTGCAAAAGCTTCTGCTGGAGTTGCCCAATCTGCCGCACGACTCCGTTCCGCATGGCGCGGATGCTGATGGAAATGTTGAAGTCCGGCGTTGGGGTGAACCCCGTTCCTTTGCGTTTCAGCCCCTCAACCATTGGGATGTGGGTGAGCGCCTGGGTATCCTGGATTTTTCTGCCGGCGCCCTGCTGGCCGGGGCGCGGTTTACGGTATTCCGGGGCGCCGGGGCCCGTTTGACACGCGCCTTGATCAGTTTCATGTTGGATCTGCATACCAACGAACATGGCTACACGGAGATTCTCCCCCCCATGCTGGTCTCTCCGGCCTCCCTGCTGGGGACCGGACAGCTGCCCAAGTTTGAGGCCGATCTTTTTGCCACCCGAGATGATGCGCTTTATCTCATTCCCACCGCCGAAGTGCCCCTGACCAATCTGGTGCGCGAGCGGATTCTTGACGCCAGCGAACTTCCCCTGAAAATGACGGCCTGGACGGCCTGTTTTCGTCGTGAAGCAGGCGCGGCTGGTCAAGACACACGTGGCCTGATCCGCCAGCACCAGTTTGACAAAGTGGAGCTTGTGCAGATCACCAAACCCGAAGAGAGTTATCAGGCCCTGGAGGCCTTGACCCTGGATGCGGAGAGCGTTCTGCAACGCCTGGAGTTGCCCTATCGGACCATGGCCCTTTGCACGGGTGATCTTGGCTTTGCTTCCGCCAAGACCTATGATCTGGAGGTCTGGTTGCCAGGTCAGGGACGCTACCGCGAAATCTCCTCCTGCTCCAATACAGAGGCTTTTCAGGCGCGGCGCATGCAAGCCCGGTTCAAAAGAGACGCCTCAGGCAAGGCCGAGCCACTCCATACCTTGAACGGTTCGGGCGTCGCCGTCGGGCGGGCGCTGGTGGCTATCCTGGAAAATTTCCAGCAGGCCGATGGCAGCGTGGTGATACCCGACGCCCTGCGGCCCTATATGGGAGGGCGCGAAAAATTGTAGTCCGTCACGAGCGGGCCGAAGGATGGGTGGCCGAGTGGTTTAAGGCAACGGTCTTGAAAACCGTCGTACTCGTAAGGGTACCGGGGGTTCGAATCCCTCCCCATCCGCCACCTGTCTCTTCCGATTGACTCGTCCGACCCGGTTCCGGGCATTGCGGTGGGGCTCCCTTGCGGATTTCGATGGACTGGAGAGGTAAAATCTTGGACAATTCGGGCATGGAGAAGCTGTTTCCGGGTGGCCCAAGGCCACATCCTCAAATTTCAGGCGTGGACCATCGGTACCTTCTCCCGTCAATCCTCTCTCAAGGCTCTTTGAAAAACAGAAACGGGGACGAATTGGGGCTGTTTATCGCAAGTCATTGATGATGCAGTCTGCTGAGAAGAGGGAGACAGAGGAGTCAGAGCTTTTGGATGGTCGTGCAACAAAAACCTGCTGGCACTGTCTGGTCGGCGCAACGCTGAAAATGTTGTTGGAACCCGTCGGCATTGAGGTGCGTTCCGAGGTCCAGGTCGTCTCTCTCCCACCCAAGGCAGACCTGATCCTGATTCAGCGAAAGGCAGGTGGTTGGACGGAAGCGCAGCGTCTGCTCCTGGCTGACGGTTTGCGGGATCTCGATGAGACCACATTTTGATCGAAATCAAGGTCACCGAAAACTTGCATGAAGGTGTTCTGACCCAGATCACGGTATATGACACCTTGTACCTGGAAACCGCTCGTTTGGAGCGGCAGCAGCTGCGGAGCGTCATTATCAGTTCCACAACTCCTCAAAAGGATTTCCTTGAGCGGTTCGCCTTTGAACCCGTTGGACCAAGCGGCGTTTATGAAAGCAGACCACGATGGGGTGGTACCGTCCGTCTGATCTTGCTGAACGAACTGGCGGATGAAGCCCAAAACGCGCCTTTGAAGTGTTTTGCCAGTCGGCGTGAGGAGCGGGCAAAAGCATTCGCGACAGTCAAACGTACAGGGCTGTTCAGGCTCTCTGTTGCATTTGAACGAATCATGGTCGGCCTATGGAGGTTGCTGATGAAAGGTGCATTGGGTATTCCAGAAATTGAGGGCATTACACCCGAATACGTCTCCCAGCTTGGGAAGGAATGGTTCGAATCAATGGTGGACATGACGCCCGACGAGGAGCTTTTTTCCCTACCAAAATTTGGGCATCGGCTGGTGCAAGAACATCAGGAAGGCCGCCAGGAAGGCCGCCAGGAAGGCGAGGCCATCACATTGCTTCGAATCCTACGCCGTCGTTTTCCCAACCTGCCCGCCTGGGTTGAGTCAAAGGTTCATGCTGCCAATCTCGATACCCTGGATGCGTGGATAGACAGGGCAATTGATGCACGCTCACTGAACGATGTTTTTGGCGACGAGGTACCCGACGGAACGACGTAGTCGCAACCTATTGAATCGCATCATGTCAATGCTTCAGTTCAGTATCATTCGGCCACCAACAGGGAGTCGGAAAGCCTCCGCTTTGTAAAAATTTCGTAAAGATTTTTCTCAGAGAATTTTCTTTTGTGGGCGGCTCTTGGTCCGCCACCCTATTTGCCCATAGGCTTTCTCACGCTCCCAAAGAAACCGCTTATCCCCTCCCAAGTCGGAAAAATTCTTCAATAATTCCAAAGGTTACGAAGTGGCCTAGGTCTTGGTTCACTCGTTCAACTCTACCTTCTGCCACCCCAAAAATGGCCATTTCTTTCTCCCCTTGCCCGGTTTCTCCGTTTCAACTATACTGTGGCCAAAAAGGTATAGTTAACCCATCTTTAACATGCTATTTTATTATAAATTTAAAATCAATCAGTTGCGCGATGATTTTTTGGCGAGTGGCACTGCAAACGTGTCATTCTTTGATTTTATGGGTTCAGACGAGCATTTTTTTCACTCCACCTGGATTGGAATCAAGGTTGAGAATTTGGTAGATCATCTTCTGGTTTGGTTCTGCCCGGGTTGCTTTCCGTATATGGAGAGTCCGGCCATCTGGACGTTGGAAGGTGGCTGTGACCCGGGACTGGCCAGCGAGTGTTTTGCGTAGAGTACTCCAACGGTCGGTGATTCCTTTTTCGCGTAACTGCCAACGGATAATCTGCACAAACTGGTACGCAAGCACCG